>JAMONB010000016.1 GCA_027066745.1 Flavobacteriaceae bacterium | reverse complement strand
AGATTTTTGGGAGTCATATCAAAATGATTTAGAACCCATATTTAAGCTATTTTATGACAATTATTTAAAAGCCAATCAACAAAAAGATGGATTAAAAAGCTACAGTAAAATGGTTGACTTATTGGTTGCTTATGATTTAAAATATGGATTGTAGTTAAGAGACAGGAGACAGGAGACAGGAGACAGGAGACAGGTAAACTTCATACTTGTATCTTTAAGCTAAAAATAATTTTTCATAATAAAATGTTAATTATTAAGGTAATAACATTATAAATTATAAATTAGCTACTGTTTAAATCAACAGTCTCGACCAAAGGGTACGAGGTATCAATTTAAAAAACATTTTTTATTTCGAGGCTTGCCTCGGAGAATTAAACCCTCAATGAGGGATTCAACTAGCCTAATTATGAAAAACCCAATTTTAAGTGTCTTGCTTGTATGTACATTTTTATTTTTCAATCAAATAGCTGCACAAGAATACTTTCCTGCAAATGATGGTGTAAAAACAACCAACACAAACTACACGGCATTTACCAATGCCAAAATAATTGTAAGTCCTACACAGACTATAAATAAAGGAACATTGGTTATTAAAGATGGTAAAATCGTTCAAGTAGGAGCAACTATTACAATTCCAAAAAATTCTATAGTCGTAGATCTTAATGGTAAAAGCATCTACCCTTCATTTATTGATGTGTATTCTAATTTCGGAATTGAAACACCTAAATCTAAAGGAGGCGGTTTTAGACAGAATCCGCAATACGATTCTAAGCGAAAAGGTTATTATTGGAATGAACATGTACGCCCAGAAACTAAGGCTCTAGACAATTTTAAATTTGATGATAAAAAAGCTGAAGCATTACGCAAAGCAGGTTTTGGTGTGGTAAACACACATATACATGATGGGATTGTTCGTGGTAACGGAATTTTAATTGCCTTAAATTCTAAAGGAACAAATGCAGATCGTTTATTAGATGATCGTTCAGCTCAATATTTATCATTTAGTAAAAGTAAACTTTCTAATCAAGCTTATCCTACTTCTTTAATGGGTGCCATGGCTTTATTACGCCAATTGTATTTTGATGCCGATTGGTATGCTAAAGGAAATGTCAAAACTAAAGACCTCTCTATAGAAGCACTCAATAAAAATAAAAGTTTAAAACAAATTTTCTATGCTGGCGACAAATACAATGCACTACGTGCCGATAGAATTGGTGATCAATTCGGAATTCAATATACTATTGTTGGTAAAGGAAATGAATATCAAATCATCAGCGATATTAAAAAGACAAATGCTACGTATATCATACCCTTAAATTTCCCAAAAGCTTATGATATGACAAATCCTTTTCAGGCAGACTATGTTAGCCTAGAGGATATGAGGTATTGGAATCAAGCACCAACAAACCCAAGTATATTGGCTAAAAATAATGTGCAATTTTCATTGACTACCCACCAATTAAAATCACTTGATAAATTCAATAAAAATTTACTAAAGGCCATTGAATATGGACTGGACAAAACCAAAGCCTTAGAAGCATTAACCACTATTCCTTCTCAAATTTTAGGTAAAAGCAATCAAATTGGTGCTTTAAAAAAAGGAATGCAAGCCAATTTTTTAATTTGTTCTGGTGAAATTTTTGATACGAAAACTATCCTTTATGAAAATTGGGTACAAGGCACAAAAAATGTGATTAATAATAGTAATGTTATCGATTTATCAGGTGACTATACTTTATCCATAGAAGGTACTAACTATAAATTAAACCTTTCGGGGAAAGCTGAAAAACCAAAAATTTCAGTCAAAAAAGATTCTACTAAAATAAAATCTTCAATCCATTATAAGGATGGATGGATTGGAATTATCCTAAATCAAAAAGATGATGTAAAAAGGTTGAAAGCAAACATTTTAACTAATAGTAATCTGATTAAAGGAGAGGCTATTCTAAGTAATGGAAATACGGTAAAGTGGACAGCTACTAAGAAGGATAGTAAAACTAAACAAGATAAAAAAACAGATAGTATCACTAAAAACACGCATGATATCCTACCCATTACTTATCCCAATATTGGCTATGGTTTCAAACAAAAACCAGTACAAGAAACGCTGTTATTTAAAAATGCTACAGTTTGGACAAATGAAAATGAGGGTATCTTAAAAAATACGGATGTGTTGGTTAAAAATGGAAAAATTATAAAGATTGGTACAAACCTATCCTCTAAGTCGGCAAAAATTATTGATGCGACTGGCAAACATTTAACTGCTGGTATTATTGATGAACATACGCATGTTGCTGCTGCTTCTGTCAATGAAGCTGGGCAAAATTCAAGTGCTGAAGTTACTATTGAAGATAATATTAATAGTGAAGACATCAATATTTACAGAAACTTGGCTGGTGGTGTAACCACTATGCAAATTCTACACGGCTCTGCAAATCCTATTGGTGGTAGGTCTGCCATTATCAAATTAAAATGGGGAGAAATTGGACCAGACATGATTTATAAAAATTCTCCAAAATTCATCAAGTTTGCCTTGGGTGAAAATGTAAAACAATCTAATTGGGGAAGCAAAGAAACTATCCGTTTTCCTCAAACTAGAATGGGTGTTGAACAGGTATATATTGATTATTTTCAGAGAGCAAAAGAATATGACGCCCTTAAAAAAAGTGGAAAACCCTACAGAAAAGATATTGAAATGGAAACCTTGGCAGAAATTCTCAACAAAGAACGTTTTATCACTTGCCACTCTTATGTGCAAAGTGAAATAAATATGCTTATGAAAGTTGCAGAGAAATTTGACTTCAACATAAATACCTTCACTCATATTTTAGAAGGTTACAAAGTTGCCGATAAAATGAAAGCTCATGGTGTGGGTGGCTCAACATTTGCAGATTGGTGGGCTTATAAATATGAAGTGAATGATGCAATTCCGTTCAATGCCGCAATTATGCATAGTGTTGGTATTACCACTGCAATAAATAGCGATGATGCCGAAATGTCTAGACGTTTGAATCAAGAAGCTGCTAAAACTGTGAAGTATGGTGGTGTTTCTGAAGAAGATGCTTGGAAATTTGTGACGTTGAATCCTGCCAAGCTTTTACATATTGATGATAGCATTGGGAGTATAAAAATTGGTAAAGATGCTGATTTGGTGTTGTGGAATAACCATCCGCTTTCTGTTTACGCTAAGGCGGAAAAAACCATCATTGAGGGCGTTGTTTATTTTGATTTAGAAAAGGATAAAGCCCAGCGTGAAGCCATAAAAAAAGAAAGAAATCAGCTTATCAACATGATGTTAAATGCTAAAAACAAAGGTGTAGAAACACAAGCTCCAAAGAAAAAAGAAAAGAAAGAATTTCATTGTGATACCATTGAATTTTAGATAAAAGACGGAAGTTAGAAGATAGAAAAACCAAGACTAAAGACTAAAGACTAAACATACATTATGAACAAAATACAAACCTATATTTTACTGAGTTTATTTGTATTCCTTTACGGGATAAGTACTGCACAACAAACTCCTGCCGATAAGCAAACGGAAGTCATTGCTTTTGTAGGTGCAACAGCACATTTAGGCAATGGAAAAGTAATTAAAAACAGTATACTAGTTTTTGAAAACGGAAAAATCATAACGATTGATGCTGCCAAAAATAAAACAGGTACATCATCAGCTAAAAAGACTATTGATGTCACTGGTAAGCATATTTACCCAGGTTTTATTTTACCCAATTCAACCTTGGGATTAGGAGAAATAGATGCCGTTCGTGCCACTAGAGATCAAGATGAGATTGGTGAAATGATACCACATGTTAGAAGTTTGATTGCTTACAATACTGAATCAAAAATAGTAGAAAGCATGCGTCCTAACGGTGTGTTACTTGCTCAAATCACACCTAGAGGAGGTACCATTTCTGGAACTTCATCAATAGTACAATTAGATGCTTGGAACTGGGAAGATGCAGCAATAAACGTAGATGATGGTATTCATTTAAATTGGCCAAATAGTTTTAAACGTGGCAGATGGTGGTTGGGTGAACCTAGAGGTATCAGTCCAAATAAAAACTATGCAAAAGAGATTGACAATATCAAATCCTTTTTACGAGGAGCTAAAGCGTACAATTCAACCAAACAAAGCATCAGAAACTTGCCTTATGAAGCTACACAAGGAATTTTTGATGGCAAACAAAAATTATATATCCATGTCAATACAGCTCGTCACATAACTGACGCAATCAACTTAACAAAAGAGCTAAACATACCAAAAGTGGTTGTGGTTGGTGGTGCTCAAGCCAATCGAGTAATTGACTTACTAAAAGAAAATAACATTTCAGTATTGGTAAAACGCACACATAGTTTACCCACTAGTGATGATGACGATTATGATTATT
>JAMONB010000015.1 GCA_027066745.1 Flavobacteriaceae bacterium | reverse complement strand
GCAATGTTTATAATTGGAGTATCAACTTTTACAGTATAACTTTCAGGGGTAGTATATAAATCTTCATCATCAAATTCAAAACCATACTTTTTTGGATTGCTTAGAATCTCTTTTGCAGCAATAATTCTAGGTAGATAACGTTGCGTGTTTTGACCAGCAAGCATATCGTAATAATTTGAGACTAGTTGTGTGCTGAGTTTTTTAGAAATTCCACCACTACCATCATGATATGACGCAGCTGCCAAGGTCCAACTACCAAATCTTTTCTTAGATTTCAGTAAATAATCACAAGCCGCTCTGGTTGCTTTTTCTAAATGATAACGTTCATCAACATTGCTATTTACTTCCAAGCCATTTTCTCTGGCAGCACCTTTTAACATTTGCCAAAAACCTTTAGCACCAGCAGGTGAAGTCACATTCATTAAATTACTTTCAATAACAGCTAAGTATTTAAAGTCATCTGGCACACCCTTTTCTTTTAGAATTGGTTCAATGACAGGAAAATATTTATGAGAGCGTTTAATCCACAATAAAGCGTTAGATTGCCAATAAGTGTTGACTAATAGTTCTCTATCTATCCGTTCTCTAATATCAATTTTATCTAAGGGTACCTTTTCACCTGAAAATTCTAGATTTTTGGGAATTTTAATTGCTTTGACAGAATATGAATCATTGGCATCTTTTTCTATACCATTTTTAATTCCATTAGCTTGTGAGCCATTATTTTGTTGAACAGCATTTATCAAAATGCCACTCAAAGCAATGATACTTAATATAACTAATATTTTAGAGGATTTATTCACGTAGAAAGTAATTAAAAAGGTGAAACAAAGTTAGTAAATTTTTCGGCTATTTTGTCCTTTTCAGAAATTATTGGCTGATTGACATTCCAGTTAATATTTAACGTGCGATCATTCCATAAAATTGCACCTTCTGATTCTTTATTGTAATAAGTTGAACATTTATAACTAAAAATTGTATTTTCTTCTAGCACTAAAAAACCATGTGCAAAACCAGTAGGAACATAAAGTTGTTTTTTGTTTTCTGCTGATAAAAGTTGTTTGAAATGCTGACCAAAAGTCGTTGAGTCTTTTCTTAAATCAACAACTACATCTAATACACTGCCAGTAATAACCCTTACCAATTTTGCTTGTTCATGTGGTGGCTTTTGAAAGTGCAAACCTCTCAATACATTTTTTTGAGAAAGCGATTCGTTATCTTGAACGAAATCATTGTCTAGTAATGTTCTGAGGTTATTTTTATTATAACTTTCTAAAAAATAGCCTCTTTCATCTGTAAAAACATTGGGCGTAATAATTAATAAATCTTTAATAAATGTCTTCTCTATATTCATGTGTTGCAAGGTACTAAATTACTTCAATTAATAGCTTTGAAATTGGCTTGGCTTTATTTAAAATCATTGCATGCGTACCGCCTTCAATAACCTTACAATTTTTTAGATGTTTTATAGGAAATACTCCATCATTATTACCATGAATGTGGATGATGTTTGGTAAAGGATTTTCTTGTTGCCAATTCAATACATTATGAATCGCCCAAGGAAGATAGTCATTATCTCTCATTGAAAGATATTTTCTATATAAATCTACTCTTTTTTTTGCAGTTTCACCGAAAGCATATTTTGCTAAATTCTCTAGATTAGAAACTGCTTTGGTCGGAAATAATTTATAGGCTTTAGTCGCTTTAGCTAGTTTTAAGCGTTTAGGCATTTCTTGGTTAGATTTTACACTAGAAATGATGATTGTCTTTTTTGTTTTAATAAGCTTGCTCATTTCTTGAACCATAACTCCTCCAAATGATACACCGATTAAAACAGGATTTTCATGTGTAATACCATCGCACATTCTTTTTGCGTAATGTGCAATACTCTCACTTTGAGATTCTGGCACTAACCATTCTAAAAAATGAAGCTTAAATTGTTCTTTTGGCAAATTGATATATTCAAAAATTTGTGAGCTTGCAGCCAAACCTGGTACAAAGTATATGTGCTTTATTTCCATTAGAGGATAAATTCAGGTTGTTTAATAAATTTAAGTTTTACCAAACCATCATCATCAATCTCTGTAAGTTTAATTAAGTGTAAGGTGTTTACCAATTCAGGATTCCACAATGTTTTTACTTTCACATAATTTTCAGTAAAGCCATGGATGTATCCTTGTTTGTTTTCACTTTCAAAGAGTACAGTTAAGATATTGCTCAATTGACTTTCATAGAAAGCTCTTCTCTTTTTTACTGACAAGCCTCTTAATAGTTTACTTCGCTTATGCCTGATGTCTTTTGGTACAATACTATCCATTAGTATGGCCTCAGTATTTGGGCGTTCAGAATAAGTGAATACATGTAAGTAAGAAATGTCAAGTTCATTTAAATAATTATAGGTTTCTAAAAAAATAGCATCCGTTTCTCCAGGAAATCCTACAATAACATCAACACCTATACAAGCATTTGGCATTGTGTTTTTAATTTGATGGACGCTGTCAGTATAAGTATCTGTTAAATAACGACGTTTCATTTTTTTTAGCAATTGGTCGTTTCCGCTTTGTAGTGGAAGATGAAAATGCGGAACAAAACTCTTAGAGTTTGCTATAAATTGAATGGTTTTATTTTTCAATAAATTAGGTTCAATAGAAGATATTCGTAAACGGTGGATGCCATTGACTTCGTCTAATGCTTGTACCAATTCAAAAAACGTATGCTCATGTTTTTTATTTCCGAATTCACCTTTGCCATAATCACCAATATTTACTCCTGTCAATACAATTTCTTTTATGCCTTGTTCAGAAATTTCCTTGGCATTTTTCAACACATTTTCTAAAGTATCACTTCTTGAAATGCCACGAGCAAGCGGAATGGTACAGTAGGTACATTTATAATCACAGCCATCTTGTACTTTTAAAAAAGCTCTAGTTCTGTCACCAATAGAGTAGGAGCCTTCATAAAAATTAGCCTCTTCAATTTCACAAGAATGAACTTCGCCAATATCATTTTTTGACAAATCATTGATGTAATTAGTTACTTTAAATTTTTCTGTTGCACCTAAAACTAAATCTACACCATCAACTTTAGCAAGTTCTTCTGGCTTGAGTTGAGCATAGCATCCAATAGCAATTAAAAATGCCTCATTATTTTGTTTTAAAGCTGACTTTACAATAGTTTTAAAACGTTTGTCAGCATTGTCAGTAACTGAGCAGGTGTTTATTACATAAATATCTGCTTTTTCATCAAAACCAACACGTGTAAAATTATCTTTTTGAAAGCTCCTTGAAATAGTTGAAGTTTCAGAAAAATTCAGTTTGCATCCTAAAGTATAAAAGGCGACTTTTTTTTGTGATATCATTTTTATTATGAATAAATTTGAGACATTTGATATAAATTCATTATTGTAATTTTACAATTGCGAATTTACAACAATATTACAATTATGAATACCATTTTTGAAACAGAAAGATTAAAGGTTAGAAAGTTGAGGTTATCTGATTTTGAGCCTTTTCATGAAATGCAAAGTAATATCAATGTGATGCAATATGTTAGAGGGAAGGCGATGACACATCAAGAGAATAAAGAAGAGTTGCCTAAACTTATTGCGTTTTATGATAAGGCTGATAATGATTTTTGGATTTATGCCATAGAACGAAAACAAGATGAGGTTTTTATCGGAACAATAGCATTTGTGAAAGATGAAAATAATGATGATGAAATAGGGTATCGTTTTTTAGAGGAGTATTGGGGTGATGGCTATGGCACAGAAATAGTTGTAGGAATGATTAAGTATTGTAAAGGTGTAGGTTTTACAAAACTAATTGCTTGTGTTGTAAATAAAAATATAGCATCTATTAGAATTATTAAAAATACAGGATTCACTTTTATAAAAGATTTTGTAAGTGATGATTTACAATTACCAGAACAAAAATTTGAATTAAAATTATGATAGCAAAAACACCACAAGCACCTTATTATGCAGTGATTTTTTCAACATTGCGAACCGACATAGATAAAGGTTATCTAGAGGCAGCAGAACGGATGGAAGAATTAGCAAAGCAGCAAAAAGGTTATTTAGGGATAGAATCAGTAAGAAATGAGCTGGGTATTACTGTTTCGTATTGGGATAGTTTAGAAGCCATACTAAAGTGGAAGAATAATGTTGAACATACTGCTGTTAGAGGACAAGGTAGGGCTGTATGGTATAAGAAATACCAACTAAGAATTTGTAAAGTAGAGCGTGATTATGGTTTTGAAAAAGAGGAGTAAACTATCATGAGCTATTGGAGTCAGGTAGCGACCAAAAATTTTCTTTTTATTGTGATGTTGGTATCAAAAGGAGTTACCTTCCTTTTTTGGGATTAAAACTCAATGGTTGCAGCAATTGGATAATGATCAGAATATTTT
>JAMONB010000014.1 GCA_027066745.1 Flavobacteriaceae bacterium | reverse complement strand
CTTTAAGGTATTCTTCATCAGGTCTTGAATAAAATTCAATGATTTTTTTATCGTCAACCTGCAATGTTATTATACTGCTTCTTCCAAAAGATGGCCTTTCTTTGATTGTAATAATAAAAGGATATTGATTTCCAGAAACTAAATAAGCTTGGTAAAAATAATCATGAAAATCTTTCCCTAATTTTGTAATTGCATTGTCTATAACTATCCCTTTAATTTCGAAATCATCTTCTTTTACTACCTTTTTATCGGTCTTTTCAGCTGCAATAATTACAACAGAATCTTTTGAAATAAGGTTTCCAGATTTTCTAATGTAAAAATATACTTTACATTCTTCATTTTCCTGTATATTTATTTTTAACGTAGTTAAAACTTTTTGTTCATTAGATTCTAAAGAAAAAACGCCAGATTGTGTATTTTTAGAATAATTCCCTCCTCGTCCTTTTTTTAATGAAAATAACAAATAAGAATACTCATCTTTAAATGTTACATCATTATTTTCAGCAATCGCTTTAATATCAATTAAGTTATCTGCAACTTTTGATACTATTTTTGCAGTAATAACTTCCTGAGAAGTACAATAAAATGAAGTGCTAATAAATAAAATAAATAAGACTAATTTGTTGTGGGAAGATTTCAAAACACCGATACATTTTAGTAATTACGGATAATTAACGTTTTAGCATTAGACTTTTGTACAATTTTTAAGTTTTTTATGATAGAATTCTCTCCGTAAATTTGAAGAAAATTACCATTTCCTTGCTGAGTGATATCAAATTTAGAAGGTGTATTATTGTAATAATTGATAAATGTGTAGTTATTTTGGTTCCCAAACTGATTTACTAATTGAGAATCTGTTACATCTGCTTTAATATCTATTTGATTGTAATTTCCTATTTGATTTAATTCTATAGAACTACTTTGAACTGATAATTCTGCTTCACTGTATGTTTTATTCTCAAGAATTAATGAAGGGTTGTTATTTAGTTGTATTTGATTTAAAATGTAATTACGCTCATTTGAAGTAATTTCCTGAGCAAAACCTTTTGAACAGTAAAAACTTATCACTATGTAAAAAATAACCGTTATGTAGCTGTATTTTTTCATCTTACCTCAAATTTAACAAAAAAGGGGGAATTATCCCCCTTTTTTGTTATTTATTTATTTTAAAAATAATATTATTAAAATGATAAGTTAGTTGTACCAACTTGAGTTACACAAGAAAGGTTGCCATTTCCCATTTGATTAACATCACTAGTATTACTAGCTGAAATAGCGTTTTGATTTACATATGATTGGTTTTTCATACCTAACTGATAAACAGTACTATTATTATTAAAACCTCCAATAGCATTTTGATCTACACAAGAGATATTCTCGAAACCATATTGTTCTACACTACTTTCATTCCAGCTTTCATCACCATCAGCAGTTTGATTTACAGCAGAAAAATTTGTTCCTCCCATTCCATAACCAGTTTGAAATACAGTAGACCCATTAGAAGCACCATCAGTAGCCGATTGATCAACACCTGATACATTTTTATATCCAAATTGAGTAACACTACTGTCGTTACTTGCATCCATTGCATATTGATTTACCGTAGACTCATTCAAAGTACCCACTTGCCAAACAAAACTACCATTTTCTCCATTTTCTGTATATTGATTTACTTTTGAAACGTTATTATTTGAACTATAATTCCACAAAGTACCTTGATAAACTATGCTACTATTTTCACCATCTGAAGCATATTGATTAACATAAGATTTATTGCTGTATCCTTTTTGTCCAACACCTGAAAAATTATAAGCATCACCCGTAGCTTCTTGAGTTACACATGATAAGTTCCAAGCGCCAAATTGAAATGTCCAAGAATCATTTGCAGACATTCCACCTGCATCAGACATTTGATCTTCACTAGAGGTGTTTCCTTCACCATCTTGATAAGCAAAAGCAAAATTATAACTACCTCGTTGCATTTGTTTAGCTTCGTTTGAAGTCTCAAACTGGTGTATCCAAGCTGTACTACCAGCAACGGCATTAGCTCTAGAGCTTTGATTTTGTTCTGCATAATTTCCTTCACCATCTTGTACAACTCCTGCTTCGTTATTATCATAACGTTGTTTTTGGAAAGAAGTATTTCCCTCTCCACTTTGGTAAGCATAAGCATCATTATTCTCTGCCCAACCAACACCAACATCTTGTTTAGCATAATTCTCAGTACCATATTGATCAACTATACCTAAGTTATAGTTACCACTTTGTTTGATATCAGAATGATTTTTAATACCATATTGGTCAACATAAGCTTCGTTTTCAACACCTCCTGAAGCATCCATTTGCCCGTCTTGTTTAATAGTAGAAAAGTTTCCATCACCAAATTGGTCAACTATTGCAATATTAGCAATACCATCTTGGTCTACTAAACTTGTGTTTATATCTGCACCACGTAGTCCTGATTCCAATTGTTCAAATGAACAATCCATACATTCTAATTGTGGTATTGAACAATCTGCACAATCATCACGATTTCCATTCTGTTGAGCGAACGTCATACTAGCAGCGAATAAAAATGCTGCACCTAATAAAATTTGTTTTTTCATAATAAAAATTTTAAACATTAGTAATTAATTAGTTAAATTTTATCATAAATTTATAGGGGAATTAAACTTTATCAAGTACACAAAGTGCACAAAAACTCGAAAAAGTTTTATAAACTTACAATGTTGGGGAAAAAAATTGAGGTTTAAACTGTGGGGTAATTAATTGCAATTTTGTATGAAATTTATAAATTCTAAACTATAATATTTACTATTTCACAAGTCTAAATTAGCTTTTATTTCTTGTGTACAAAAATTTCACTTCTAAAAATATGCAAATTGTATGTTTTCTTTAACAAACAGTAATTTACGTAACAAATATTACATAAATTACATAAATAAGTATAAAAATATCTAAATATTTCTAGTTAGACACCACATAAACAACCATTTATAAATGTTTTAATAAAAAATATTCAATGGCAAACAATGGGTATTGAATAGTTTTACAGTAAAAATGTAGCTTTAGTTTCATGAAATATTTATAAATTTAGGAGTATAAAAAAAGGAGAGGTTTTATCCTCTCCTTCTCATTACTAATATTTAAATATTATTTATTGGTAATATTTAAATACGTTTATTACTACTAAAATGATGTGCTAGTTGTACCAACTTGGGTTATACAAGAAAGATTATTGTGTCCTACTTGATTAACGTTGCTAATATTGCTAGCTGAAATTGCATCTTGATCTACAAATGAGCGATTATCAGTACCCCATTGATAAACTGTGCTAATATTGTAACCATCAATTGCATTTTGGTCTACACATGAATAATTATCATTCCCATATTGTTCTGTTAAACTAGAATTCCAACTTTCACCATCTGTAGATTGAGTAATACCAGATATGTTTCTTTCTCCAATTTGGTAAACGTCACTTTCATTAGAACCATAAAATGTATTTTGATCTACATAAGATTCGTTTTCATAACCATCTTGCCAAACAAAACTATTATTTACTCCATTTTCTGCAATTTGATTCACTTTAGAAATATTATTAAATGCTCCAGAATAAGAGTATCCGCCTTGCCAAACTGTACTGTAATTAGCACCGTCATAAGCGTCTTGATTTACAAATGATTTATTTTTTCTTCCCCATTGCCAAACATCAGAATAATTATAGGCTTCACCCGTTGCAAATTGATCTACGCATGATAAGTTCATTTTACCATATTGAGCTGTCCAAGAGTCATTTGCAGACATTCCACCTGCATCAGACACTTGATTTTCATTGGAAGTGTTTTCTTTACCTTTTTGAAAAGAAAAAGCAAAATTATAACTACCTAGTTGTGTTTGTTTTGCTTCATTTCTTTTACCAAATTGATGTATCCAAGCTGTGCTACCCCATACAGCATTTGCATCTGAACTTTGATCTTGTTCTGCATAGTTTCCTCTTCCTCTTTGCACAACACCCGCTTCATTATTATCATAACGTTGTTTTTGGAATGAAGTATTTCCTTTTCCTCTTTGGTTTGCTAGAGCATAGTTAAACTCAGCCCAGCCAACACCAACATCTTGTTTTGCAAAGTTTTTAAATCCTACTTGATTTACCTTTCCGTAATTGTAATTACCTTCTTGTTTAATATCTGAATGATTTTTAACACCATATTGATCAACATAAGCTTCATTTCCTAAACCACCTGTCATTCCATGGCCTGAAAACATTTCACCATCTTGTTTGATAGTTGAATAATTTCCTTCTCCATATTGGTCAACTACTGCAATATTATCAGCACCATCTTGGTCTACTAAGTTTGTGTTAATTTCTGCACCACGTGGTCCTGATTCCAATTGTTCAAATGAACAATCCATACATTCTAATTGTGGTATAGAGCAA
>JAMONB010000013.1 GCA_027066745.1 Flavobacteriaceae bacterium | reverse complement strand
ACTGAGATTATTTTTTGCTGTAACTTTAGTCTTAGATAACTGTTTCGAGAGTACTTGAAAGTAAAATTATAAGTTAGATGTTAAATTGACTAAATAAATGTAAATTTGTTTTCATTTTAACCAATTTTAATGAAAAAGCAAATTATATTTTTAATAATTGTTTTATTTGCTATAGCAGTCAATTCTCAAAAATTAAAAATTATTAAAGGAGGATTAGAAGCTTTGGAAGGTGTAAGTGAATATAATATTGTTTTTGATTATTCTAATATTACGATTGCTCAATACGATTCTGAAGAAGCCTTTTTAAAAGATAAAATGAAATTAAGAGAGGATAAAGAGCGAGGGGCTGGAGTAAAGTTTAAGAAGCAATGGTTTTCAAATAGAGATAGTTTGTATGAACCGAAATTTATAAAATACTTTAATGATTTTTTTACATCGAAAACTAAAATTAAAGTAATGAAGGATGGAAATGCAAAATATACAATGTTAATTAATACAGTCTTTGTTTATCCTGGATATAATGTTGGAGTTTGGGGAGAAGAATCAAAATTAAAAGCAACTATTACTGTCTATGAAGCAGAGTCTCCTGATAATATAATTTTTACAACCAAAGAGGTGTATGTTAAAGGAAGAGCAACATATAATTCTAAGAATAGAATAGCGAATTCTTATATATTTTTAGCACGTAGAATTGCAGCTTACTTGAGAAGGAAAACGTTTTAGAAAATAATGATAGAATCATTACAAATTAGCATTCTTTTTGTTGTTGCTCAACTTCTAAGTCAATCAAGTGTGCCATAGAAGCCAGTACTCTATTGTGTTTTTTTACAAAAGGATTGGTTTTATCCCATACATAACCCGCTAAAACGGCACAAACTTTTTTCTTTACCTCTGTATTTTCAGGTTGATGAAAAAATATTTTTTGAAGATTTTCAGAATACCATTCGTTTACATAAGAAGTAAATACATCAACGCCAAACTGAACAGGTGCTACATATTCCTTTTCTAAATTTGTAGGCTCACCTTTAATTATTTTCGCTACCATTTTTGCTGCTAATAAACCAGTTTCAGTTGCAAAAGTTACGCCAGAAGAAAAAACAGGATCTAAAAATTCACCACTATTTCCTGTTAAAATATAACCCTCTCCATAAATTTGCTTTACAGCAGTTGAAAAATTTTGAATAATTTTTGGTTCAAATACATGCGGAAGACCTTTAAACCTACTTTGAAAATAAGTTGAAAGTTGAAGCATTTCTTCTAACCTTTCTGAAGGTGATCCTTTATAAGAATTGATGAATTCTGTAGGTCCTACAAAGCCGATACTTGTTGTGCCATCAGAAAAAGGAATAACCCAAAGCCATACTTGAGTTTTAACAATGTCAAAGGTAATGAGTGTGCCTTCATTGCCTTTAGGGCGATTAATATCTTTAACTATAGTGAAAATTGAAGAATGTTTTGGTAATGAAGAGGGTTTAATAAGGTCTAATAGTCTTGGTAAGACTCTTCCGTATCCACTAGCATCAATAATGTATTTCGCATTGATATATTTTAAGTTTCCATCTTTATCTTTTACTGTTGTTTTAGAATTTGAACCATCAAAAGACACGTCAATAACTTCATTCTCAAAGTCAATAGGTACGCCTTTTTTTTGTGTTTCTTCAGCCAGTACATTGTCAAAATGAGCTCTTGGCACTTGCCAAGTCCAGTTCCAACCTTCAGTAAATTTTTTACTAAAATCAAAATTACAGACTTTATCTTCTTTCAGAAACCTAGCACCTTTTTTCACCTGATAACCTTGTTTTTTTAGAGCCTCTAAAAGACCAACTTCTTCAAAATGATCCATACATCTTGGCAATAAACTTTCGCCTATGACATATCGAGGAAATTTTGATTTTTCAACAATTTTAACATCAATATTGTTATTTTTCAAATAAGAAGCTGAAACACAGCCTGAAGGACCAGCTCCAATAACTAAAACATCTACATTTTCGGTATTCATTTTTTATTTTGGTAAGTTCTCTGTAAAAGTATTAAATTTGACGTTTTAAAACTATATTTTTTATAATAAAAAATTGAAATCACACCAAATAAACCCCAATTGATGTTGAAGCTTAAAGGAGAATTAGATGTAAAAGATTTTTATGAAGTCATTTTTAATAATAATGCCATTGAATTGGATAATACATTGCTTGCCAGAGTTGAGAATAGTTTTAACTTTTTAAAAGGCTTTTCTGAAAATAAAGTAATTTATGGTGTAAATACCGGATTTGGGCCAATGGCTCAATATAAAATTAAAGATAAAGACAGGGTTCAGCTACAGTACAATTTAATTAGAAGTCATGCTTCTGGTGTAGGTAACCCTATTCCGAAAATGTACGTTAAAGCAGCAATGTTAGCAAGATTAAATACTTTAAGCCTTGGGAATTCAGGTGTTCATGTTTCTGTTGTGAAGTTAATGACAGATTTAATAAATAGAGATATTACTCCTTTAATATATGAACATGGTGGTGTGGGGGCAAGTGGTGATTTGGTGCAATTGGCTCATTTGGCTTTAGTCTTAATTGGTGAAGGTGAAGTTTTTTATAAAGGAGAAAGACGACTAACTCATGAAGTTTTTGAACTGGAAAATTTAAACCCAATTAATGTTGAGTTAAGAGAGGGCTTAGCACTAATGAATGGTACTTCTGTAATGACAGGTGTTGGTATTGTAAATGTAATTTATACAGAGCATTTGCTAAATTGGGTGCTTAAATGTTCAGCAGCTATCAATGAAATTGTAGAAGCTTATGACGATCATTTGTCAGAAGAACTAAACAGTACAAAAAAGCATAAAGGCCAACAAAAAGTCGCAAAAAAAATGCGTGAGCATTTAAAAGATAGTACTTTGATAAGAAATAGAGAAGCGTATTTGTACAATGCAAATGCAAACAGCCCTGTTTTTAAAGAAAAAGTTCAAGAATATTATTCTTTACGTTGTGTGCCTCAAATCTTAGGCCCTGTTTTAGATACTTTAAAGAGTGTGCGTAAGGTGTTGATTAAAGAGGTGAATTCTGCAAATGACAATCCTATAGTTGATGTTGAGAAGAAGCATGTGTATCATGGAGGTAATTTTCATGGAGATTATGTGTCTTTAGAAATGGACAAGCTAAAAATAGTAACGACTAAAATGTCTATGTTGTCTGAGCGTCAATTGAATTATTTATTAAACTCTAAATTGAATGATATTTTACCTCCATTTGTAAATTTAGGACAATTAGGATTAAATTTCGGGATGCAAGGTGTGCAATTTACAGCAACTTCAACCACCGCTGAAAATCAAACGTTGTCAAACCCAATGTATGTACATAGTATTCCGAATAATAATGACAATCAAGATATTGTAAGTATGGGGACAAATGCTGCTTTGATGACTAAAAAAGTAATAGAAAATGCCTATGAAGTAGTGGCTATTGAAATGATAACCATAATTCAAGCTATTGAATATTTACAATTTCAAGACAAAGTATCTTCTCGTACAAAAAATATGTTTGATGCTATTCGTAATCTAGTACCAGCTTTTAAAGAAGATGTTATTATGTATCCTTATGTAGGTGCTGTTAAAAAGTATTTGATGGAAACTGTCTAAAAAGTATTCCGCTGATTTTGTAGATTCAATTTTTTTTAAGTACTTTATTAAGTTTTAATTTTAAAATCATTTACTATGAATTCTACAACAAAAAATTACTATGAATCTAGTTCATCCAAAGGAAATTATAACAAAAAAAACATGAATAAAACAGCTGTATTTATTCTAACAATACTCCTATTATTTGGTCAGGCATTAGTGGCTCAAAAAGCAGCTTTGGTTGCACAAGATAAAAAGTTTGGTTATATCAACAAAAGTGGAGATTGGTTAGTCCAACCAACCTACGTTAAAGCAGGTAGTTTTTCTGACAATGTAGCAGCAATAATGAAAGAAGGCAAGTGGGGATTTATCAATGCCAAAGGTGAGATTATTATTGAGCCTAAATTCAATAGAGTGAAGGCTTTTAATAGTGGTATTGCTATAGTTGAAAGTAATAAACGTTGGTTTTATATCAATAAGAAAGGTGAAGAAGTTGAAATGCCAGCTTCTGATAAAATATACGATTTTAAAGATGGTGTTGCTTATATAAAAAGAGGTGAGCTCACGGGTTTAATCAATGCAAATGGAGAAGTTGTTCTTGAGCCTAAATACACTAAAATTCAAGCATTTAGAAATGGTCATGCTAAAGTGAAAGAAGGTGATTATTGGGGCTTGATTGATAAAAAGGGAACTGTTGTTTTAGAGCCAGTTTATCAAGCTTTAGGTGTTTTTTCTGAAGGTGTTATTACTGCTAAAAAGAATGATGAGCAAGGTATTATCAGTAATGGGGTTTTTACTAAAGTTGAAGGGATTTTGAAAATTTGGGACTTCAGAAATGGTGAGAATTTGACTTATGCCAATAATAAGGATAAAAAAGTAGGTTTTATCAATAGGAAAGGAGAATGGGTGATTGAGCCTAAATATAAAAAAGTAAGAGCATTTTCTAACGGTCTAGCTCCAGTAACTACTAACGGAAAACAATGGGGTTATATTAACAAAAAAGGAGAAATGATAATTCCAGAAAAATTTAGAGATGCTGAACTCTTCAGTAAAGATGGTTTAGCTCCTGTAAAAGTTTCAAAATTATGGGGTTTTATTAATAAAACAGGAGAAATGATTATTGAAGATAAGTATTCCATCAGTACTTTTAGCCCTTTTGCAATGTTTTCTAAAGGAGCTGACAAAGGTTTTGTTGATGGATTGGTAAGAGTTGGTTTAAAGAAAAAATGGGGTTTTATTGATACCAAAGGAAATTTACTAAAAGACACTTGGTTTGAAAGGGCAGAACCTTTTGTTGAAATAAGATAGGACAGAGCATTAAAAAAATGTCTGGCAGACTTTTTTATCGAATATACCAGCTAGTAAGGTGATGTTCCGATTTAATAAAATAGTAAAACAAAAGATATATGAAGTGTGTATTAGTTACAGGTGGATCAAGAGGTATTGGTAAAGCAATTTGCACAAAATTAGCTGAAGATACCACCTATCATATTTTAATTAATTACCATTCTAATAAATCTGCTGCTGATGACACATTAAAGTTAGTGCAAGAAAAAGGAAATACAGGTGAGATTATTCAGTTTGATGTTGCGAATGCAGAAGCCGTTAAAAGCACTTTAGATCATTGGATGCAAAATAATGAAGATGCGATAATTGAAGTGATCGTTAATAATGCAGGAATTACAAAAGACGGTTTGTTTATGTGGATGCCTGCTGAAGATTGGCATCAAGTTATCAATACCAGTTTGAACGGATTCTTTAATGTCACCAATCATTTGATACAAAAAATGTTAAGTAATAGATATGGTAGAATTATCAATATCGTTTCTGTTTCAGGCGTTAAAGGTACACCAGGGCAGACCAATTACTCTGCGGCAAAAGGTGCCGTTGTGGCAGCAACAAAAGCATTGGCACAAGAGGTTGCAAAACGTAAAATTACTGTAAATGCAGTAGCCCCTGGGTTTATTAATTCTGATATGACAGCAGAATTAGATGAAAAAGAGTTGAAAAAAATGATACCAATCAATAGATTTGGTGAAGCTGAAGAAGTCGCTGATTTAGTATCGTTTCTAGCTTCAAAAAAAGCATCATATATCACAGGTGAAGTGATAAATATTAATGGAGGAATTTATTCTTAATATATAAAATGAATAGAGTAGTAATTACAGGTATGGGCATTTACTCTTGTATAGGGAGTAATTTAGAAGAGGTTACAGCATCACTATATGCTGGTAAATCAGGAATTGTATTTGACCAAGACCGTAAAGATTTCGGGTACAGATCTGCATTGACAGGTAAAGTTTGTGAACCCAATTTAAAAAAAATGCTAACTCGAAGGCAGCGTATAAGTATGGGGGAAGAAGCTCAATATGCTTATTTAGCTACTGTTGAAGCGTTGGAAAAAGCAGGTGTTAGCCAAGATTTTTTAGAAGCAAATGAAGTCGGAATATTGTTTGGAAATGATAGTACAGCAAGGTCTATAATTGAATCTATTGATATCGTAAGAGAAAAAAAGGACACCACTTTGGTGGGGTCTGGTGCTATTTTTAAGAGTATGAATTCTACAGTAACGATGAATTTGGCTACTATTTTTAAATTAAAAGGAATTAATTTAACGGTTAGTGCAGCTTGTGCAAGCGGATCTCATTCGGTTGGCTTAGGCTTTCATTTGATTAAAAGTGGTTTACAAGACATGATTATTTGTGGTGGAGCCCAAGAGGTAAATAAATTTGCCATGGGTAGTTTTGATGGGCTGGGTGTATTTTCTACAAATGAGAATCCGATAAAAGCATCAAGGCCATTTGATAAAAATAGAGATGGATTGATACCAAGTGGTGGTGGAGCATCTTTAGTACTAGAGAGTTATGAATCTGCTACAAAACGAGGAGCAACCATTTATGGAGAAGTTGTCGGTTATGGTTTTTCTTCAAATGGAGACCATATTTCTACACCCAATGTTGATGGACCTTCTAGAGCCATGAAAAAAGCCTTAGGTCAAGCTGATGTGTTGCCAGAACAAATTGATTATGTTAATGCCCATGCAACATCAACACCCGTTGGTGATCAGAATGAAGCCAAAGCAATATTTGATGTTTTTGGTGAAAAATGTCCTTATGTGAGTTCAACCAAATCAATGACAGGGCATGAGTGTTGGATGGCAGGAGCAAGTGAAATTATTTACTCACTTTTAATGATGGAAAATTCATTTATTGCACCCAATATAAATTTAGAAGAAACAGATGAAGACTCCGCAAAATTAAATTTAGTCAAAAAAACTATAAATAAAAAAATTGATGTATTTTTGTCGAATTCTTTCGGATTTGGAGGTACCAATTCTGCAATAGTCGTTAAAAAATTTAAATAGTAGTTGCACATGAATAAGGATGAAATTATTAGTAAAATAAATGAGTTTCTTATAGAAGAATTTGAAGTTGAAAGTGAAGATATCAAACCAGATGCTAACCTGAAAGACACCTTAGAATTAGATAGTTTAGATTATGTAGATCTTGTGGTTGCAGTTGAATCTAATTTTAATGTCAAACTAAATGCTGAAGATTTTTCTAAAGTAAACACACTTCAAAATTTTTACGATTTAATACATCAAAAAATGAATTAAAAAAGTATTCAATGGCTCAGTGGGAAGGCAAATCAAGAGGTTCGGTAGTTGGCTATAGAATATTTATTTTTTTTATGAAAACGTTGGGTATCGGCTCAGCATACTTTATCTTATATTTTGTTGCTTTTTATTTTTTATTTTTTTCTCCAAAAGGAACCAAAGCCTCCTATTTATATTTTAAAACCAAGCTTCATTATTCAACTTTTAAAAGTATTTTTAATGTATATCTTAGCTATTATAGATTTGGACAAACTATTATAGATAAAATTGCCATTAGATCTGGACTTCGAGATAAATTCACCTATGAATTTGATGGAGGAGAGAAAATAATTGAAATGCTAAAGAATAAAAATGGAGGTATACTGATTAGTGCTCATGTTGGTAATTTTGAAATAGCAGAGTTTTTTTTTAAAGAGGTAGATATCAATTCTCAAATTAATATTGTGACTACTGATCAAGAACATAGTAATATTAAAGCCTATTTAGAATCGGTTACTGAAGAGTCAAACATAAAACTTATTTTGATTAAAGAAGATTTATCACATATATTTGAAATTAATAATGCTTTGAGTAACAATGAACTTATCTGCTTTACAGGTGATCGATATTTTGAAGAAACACGTTGTATGACCGAAGAACTATTAGGTGAAAAAGCTAAATTCCCTGCTGGTCCTTTTTTATTGGCATCACGTTTAAAAGTTCCTGTTGCTTTTGTTTATGTAATGAAAGAAACGAATAAACATTATCATTTGTATACGCGTATTGCAAAAGCAAAAAATAGAGATGCACAAGGATTACTTCAAAATTACACACAAAGTATTGAGTGGATTTTGAAACAGTATCCATTACAATGGTTTAATTATTTTGATTTCTGGAAAACTAGCCTATGAAAAATGTTTTAGTGGTCTATTATACCCAATCTGGTCAATTGTTAGAAATTGCTAAAAATGTGGTTCAAGACTTAGAAAATTCAAATGATATTTCTGTTGATTATCATCAAGTTAAACCTGTGAATGATTATAATTTTCCGTGGGGAAAAAAGGATTTTTTCGATGCTTTTCCAGAGTCCTTTTTACAAATACCATGTGATTTAAAAAAAACGGACTCAGAAGTACTTTTAAAAAAATACGATTTGGTCATTTTAGCATATCAGATATGGTATTTAACACCATCTATCCCCATAAATTCCTTTTTAAAGTCAGATGAAGCCAAGATTTTATTAAAAGATACTCCAGTCATTACTGTAATAGGGTGTAGAAATATGTGGATTCAAGCTCAAGAAAAAGTGAAGGTTCTACTAAATAATGTTCAAGCAAAATTAGTAGGTAATATTGTTTTGATTGACCGTCATATAAATCATGTAAGTGTGATAACCATTGAGAAGTGGATGTTTAGCGGTAAAAAGGAATCGTATTTAGGTGTGTTTCCAAAGCCTGGTGTTTCGCAAAAAGATATTGAAGAAGCTACTAAATTTGGGAAGCCAATATTGAAGAGCTTATTGCAAAACAATTATCAAAATTTGCAAAATAACTTACTAAAAATAGATGCAGTAAAAATAAATCCATTTTTGGTTTTAGTCGATAAAAGAGCCAATGTTCTTTTCGGAAAATGGGCGAATCTAATTATTAAAAAAGGAAAGCCAGAGGAGAAAAAAAGGTTGAAATGGATTGGTTATTTTAATAAATATTTAAAATTTGCGATTTGGTTCATTGCCCCAATTGTTTTTATTGTATTTTTGTTGACTTATTTGCCTTTTTTAGGCAAGATTAAGAAAGACCAAAAATACTACGCGTCTGTTAACCAAAAACAGTAGAATCAAAGAATGAAAGACGTTTATATAACGAGAATTGCAAAATACCTACCTAATGAGCCAGTTTCTAATGATGAAATGGAAGAGAAATTAGGGTTTTTAAATGGTAGAACTTCTAAAGCAAGACGTATTGTTTTGCGAAATAATAGGATTTTAAACCGATATTATGCTATCGATGATAAAGGAAATATAACGCATAATAATGCCCAATTGACCAAAGAAGCAATTGAGTTGTTATGTGATGATGAGTTTACAACAAAAGATATTGAATTGCTTTCTTGCGGAACTTCTAGTCCAGATCAAATTTTACCATCGCATACGGCTATGGTTCACGGATTTTTAAAGAACAGAAATCTTGAAATAAATTCTCCTTCAGGAGCTTGTTGTTCTGGGATGAATGCTTTAAAATATGGTTTTATGGCAATAAAATCGGCACAGGTAACCAATGCCGTTTGTGCAGGTTCAGAACGTACTTCTTCTTGGATGATGTCAACTACTTTTGAAGATGAAATCAATCATCTCAAAGAATTAGAAGAGCAGCCTATTATTACTTTTAATAAAGAGTTTTTACGTTGGATGCTTTCTGACGGAGCTGGAGCTTTTCTACTAGAAAGCGAACCCAAAGGAAAATGCCCTTTAAAAATTGAATGGATGGAAGGCTTTTCTTATGCACATGAGTTAGAAGCTTGTATGTATGCTGGGGCTGATAAATTAGAAAATGGACATTTAAAACCTTGGAGTGAATATGCAGCACATGAATGGAGCGAAAAATCATTGTTTGCTATGAAGCAAGATGTGAAACTTTTAGGAGAGAATATTTTGGTAAAGGGTGTTGAAAGTTTAAAAAAATCAATGGTAAAACATCAGATAAAACCTTCTGAGATTACCTATTATTTACCTCATGTTTCTTCATACTATTTTAAAGAAAAACTGTATGAAGAGATGATTGTTCAAGGTGTTGAAATTCCTTATGAAAGATGGTTTATGAATTTAGATCAAATTGGGAATGTTGGTGCAGCATCTATTTATATTATGGTAGAAGAACTGGTGAATTCTGGTAAGTTAAATAAAGGCGATAAGCTCTTATTGTCCGTTCCTGAAAGTGCTAGATTTTCGTATTCATATACACTTTTAACGGTTTGCTAAATGGATGTGTTTGAGCCAAACATACCCGCTAATATTAATATTATAGGCTTAATTCCTCAAAAATATCCTTTTGTAATGGTAGACAAGCTATTGCATTATTCAGAGGAAGCTGTGGTGTCTGGTTTAACCGTAACATCAGATAATATTTTTACTAAAGATAACTATTTTACAGAGCCAGGTCTTATAGAACATATGGCACAAACCGTAGCTTTACATACAGGTTATCAATATTTTTTACTACATAAACCTGCTCCAACAGGTTATATTGGTTCTATAAAGAGCGTAGAAATTCTTAAATTGCCCAAACTAAATGATCAATTAATCACTACAGTTTCTGTTTTACATGAAATTATGGGAGTAACCTTAGTAACCATTGAGGTGACTTTGTTAGGTGAGGTTATGGCCACAAGTGAAATGAAAACAGTAATTGCTAAATAATTTTGGAAAGCTCAGAGCATCATATTACAAATATAAAAAAATTTTTACCACATAGAAAACCTATGTTAATGGTTGATCAGATGTATAATGTTCTTGCAGAATCTGTTGAAACTAATTTTAAAATTAACTCTGATTGTATTTTTGTTGTTGATGGTAAACTAACTGAAACTGGTTTGATAGAAAATGCCGCTCAAACTTGTTCTGCTATTGTAGGTAAAAGCTTTTTTCATGAAGAAGATACTGAAGGAGATAGTAATGAGCTTATAGGTTTTATTAGTGCAATTAAGTCGGTTGAAATTTATGAATTACCCTCAGTTGATCAAACCATAATAACTAAAGCCAATTTAGTTTCAAGATTTGATAGTGATTCTTATAGTATTTGTGCCATTAAATGTGTGATTAAATGTGGTGTAGTTATATTGGCTGAAAGTGAAATGAATTTGTTAATTCAAGAAGTATAATACAATGAAGGAAAGTGAAGTTCCACAAGATAAAAGCAATTTAGAATCTGCTAGTTTTAGAGAGCTTTGTTATGCCGTTGATGAAAATGGAGAATATACCACAGCCAATAGCTCTGGTTGGGATCCTAAAACCATTGCATTGAATAATGCCATTGAAGATATTAAAGAACGTATTGAAAAAGCGAAAAAGTTGGTTTTTAATAATCAAACAAGCCCGATAGAATATTATATGGAAGTTCATAAAATGGATGTACCAATTTTAGCTAGCTATATGGGTTTGTGGCAATGGAGAGTGAAAAGACATTTTAAACCCTCTGTTTTCAATAAGTTAAGTCAGAAAATGTTAAGTAAATATGCTGAGGTTTTTTCAATTTCCATAGAACAATTACAAGATATTAATAAAGAATAATGAAGATAGATTTTACACATCATCAATCTGCACATTGTGAAAATGGCGTAGTTTCTAATTTATTAAAGCATAAAGGCCATAATATTAGTGAGCCTATGGTTTTTGGTATTGGTTCAGGCCTATTCTTTGTTTACATTCCGTTTTTAAAGGTCAACCACGGGCCAGCAATAAGTTTTAGACCTATGCCAGGTTTTATATTTAAACGTTTTGCTAAAAGGCTGGGTATAAAAATAAAACGCTACAAATTTAAAGATAAAAAGAAAGCTCAATTGACATTGGATGCTGAACTGCAGAATAATAATCCTGTCGGTTTGCAAGTTGGGGTTTACCATTTGTCTTATTTCCCTGATGAATATCGCTTTCATTTCAATGCTCATAATATGGTGGTGTATGGTAAAGAAAATGATACGTATTTAATTAGTGATCCTGTAATGGAAACAACGACCACGTTAACTGAAAAAGAGTTAGAGATGGTGCGTTTTGCAAAAGGAGCTTTTGCTCCAAAAGGACATATTTATTATCCTATTCAATATCCAAAAGAATTGAACTTAGAGAGAGCTATCAAAATCGGAATTAAAAGTACCTGTAGAGATATGCTGGCTCCTGTACCTATAGTTGGCGTAAAAGGAATGCGTTTGGTGGCTAAGTTGATAAGAAAATGGCCAGTTCAGAAAGGAAAGAAGGTCGCAAATCATTATTTAGGACAAATAGTGAGAATGCAAGAAGAAATTGGTACTGGTGGAGGCGGATTTCGGTTTATTTATGGAGCTTTTTTACAAGAAGCGGCCGTCATATTAAAGAATGACAAATTAAAGGAATTGTCAAATGAGATTACCGAGATAGGTAATTCTTGGCGAGATTTTGCTGTTGATGCTTCTAGAATTTATAAAAATAGAAGTCCAGAAATAGATGCATATAACAAAGTAGCAGATCAATTGGTAGCACTGTCAAATAGAGAAGAAGTTTTTTTTAAAAAATTAAGAAAAGCAATATGAGTGTACCAGTAATCCATATCAATAATGTGTCTAAAAAATATAAGAATACTGACTTTTTTTCTATAGATCAATTGACGTTAGAAATTGAACAAGGTGAAATATATGGATTGCTAGGTCCTAATGGAGCAGGGAAAACAACATTGATTTCTATGCTCTGTGGATTGTTAAAACCAACTTCTGGTCAATTAGAAATTAACGGAATGTCCTTTAAAAAGGATGCCAAAAAAATAAAACAAGCTATTGGTGTTGTTCCTCAAGAATATGCTCTATACCCAACATTAACAGCACATGAAAATTTGATGTATTTTGGTGCAATGTACGGTTTGTCAGGTGAAAATTTAAAAACTAAAGTTGCTGAAAGTTTAGCTTATTTAGGCTTAGAGAAATTTACTCATAAAAAGATTGATACTTTTTCTGGAGGGATGAAGCGTAGAGTGAATTTAATTGCAGGGATATTACACAACCCTAGTATATTATTTTTAGACGAACCTACAGTTGGTGTTGATGTACAATCAAAAAATGTAATTATTGAGCATTTAAAAAAACTGAATAAAAACGGAACTACAATTATATATACATCTCATCATTTAACAGAAGCACAAAAGTTTTGTACAAAAGTATCAATTATAGATCAAGGTGTTATAATTTCTACAGGAACTCCAGCAGTACTTATTGAAAATACAGATGATGCCCGTAATCTAGAAGAAGTTTTCATCAAATTAACAGGTTCAGCATTAAGAGATTATGCATAAGTTATTGAGTTCTACATATAAAGAAATATTATTGCTGTCTAGAGATATGGGCGGTTTGGTTATTCTTTTTGTGATGCCTTTGGTATTGATTATTACCATTACATTAATTCAAGACGGCTCTTTTAAAACTATTAATAACACTAAAGTTCCAATTCTTTTTGTTGATAATGATAAAGGTGATATTTCTGATAAAATTTTTGACAATCTCAAAAAAAGTGATGCCTTTGAAATTGTAACACAACAAGATACTATTCTTATTACAGAAGAATCAGCCAAAGCTTCAGTTTTAAAAGGAAAATACCAATTGGCAGTTGTCATACCAAAGAATTTAAGCTCAGATTTACAGAAAAAAGTAAATCAAAATGTTTCAAAAATATTGAGCGAGTTTGGTGTTGAAGATGACACAATTTCTAATCTTGAGCCTATTCAAGCCAAAGAAATAAATTTATATTTTGATCCTGCAGTTCAAAAGTCATTTAAAAATGCGGTGATTAATAATATAGATAAAATGATTTCTAAAATTGAATCAAAATCTATTTACGAAGCTTTTCAAAAAGAGTTAAGTGATGATGATTCTGAAGATAATCCTTTACTAGAAGAAAGTAATTTTGTTTCCTTCAAAGAAATTAATCCTAAGGAAGGTGATGTAGAAATTATTCCAAATTCTACCCAGCACAATGTGCCAGCTTGGACATTGTTTGCCATTTTCTTTATTGTAATTCCGTTATCCATCAATATAGTAAAAGAAAAGAACCAAGGTACTTTTGTGCGTTTACGTACAAATCCTGTTTCTTATTTAACGGTATTGGGAGGGAAGACAATCACCTACCTTATTGTATGTTTGTTGCAATTTTTATTGATGTTGGCAGTTGGGGTTTATGTGTTACCTTATTTAGGTTTACCACCATTACAGGTAGGCTCTAATTTTAGTACACTATTTATAGTTGCATTATTTTCAGGGTTAGCAGCTATAGGCTTCGGAATTTTATTAGGAACATTATCTAACACACCTGAACAATCGGCTCCTTTTGGAGCAACTTCTGTTGTTATTTTAGCTGCAATTGGTGGCGTTTGGGTTCCAGTTTTTTTAATGCCTAAATTCATGCAACTGGTTTCGAACATTTCACCGATGAATTGGGGGTTGAATGCCTTTTACGATGTCTTTTTAAGACAGGGCGGACTCAAAGAAGTGTTGCCTGAAATAGGATTGTTATTACTATTTTTTATAGTTACAGTAGCCATTTCAGTAGTTTATGATAAAAAGAAAAGAGCAGTATGAGTAAGAAAGAAATAAGTTTTAGCTCAGATATAAGAGTTAGATTCAATGAAACAGATCCGTTAGGGATTGTTTGGCATGGTCATTATATTACCTATTTTGAAGATGGGAGAGAGGCTTTTGGGAGAGAGCATGGTATTTCTTATTTAGACGTACAAGCAAATGGTTTTGTTACGCCAATTATAAAATCTACGTGCGAACATAAATTACCATTAAAGTATGGTGATATTGCTAAAATTGAAACTACCTTTATAGACTCACCAGCGGCAAAAATGATTTTTAGCTATAAAATATTCAATCCACTTGGTGAATTAGTGTGTACAGGTGAAACCATTCAAGTTTTTGTGAGTGATAATGGTGAACTGTCATTAATTCTTCCTCAATTTTTTGAGGATTGGAAACGGAAAGTTGGTTTGATAGAATAAATGAAAAAGATATTTGTAACATATAATAATATAGTTTCGAGCTTAGGTTTTGATACAGTTTCTAATATTGAAAATATTTCAAGAGAAGTGTCTGGTATTAAACGAATAGATAACGAGAAGTTACTACGAGAACCATTTTATTCTTCTTTGTTAGATACTGAGAAGCTAGATGTTGCTTTTCAAAAAAATGGAGTTTCTTCTGAGTACACACGCTTAGAAAAGATGATGATTCTATCATTGCAAGATGTGATAAAGCAGTCTAATATTCCTTTAGATGCTAAAACAGGCTTTATAATTTCAACCACCAAAGGTAATGTTGATGTGTTGGATGAGGATTCGAAATTTTCAAAAGAAAGAGCCTACTTGTCAGAATTAGGAAAACAAATTCAACAATTTTTAGGCTTACAAAATGAGGCGGTTATAATTTCGAATGCTTGTGTTTCTGGTATTATGGCCGTTTCTGTGGCCAAAAGAATGATAGAAAGTAAGTTGTACAATCATGTATTAATTGTTAGTGGAGATGTCGTTTCTGAATTCATTTTATCAGGTTTTCAGTCGTTTCAAGCGATTAGTGACGCTCCGTGTAAACCATTTTCAAAAAACAGAACAGGTATTAATATTGGAGAAGCAGCAGCTTCAGTATTGGTAACTTCTAATAGCGATTATTTAAGTAATGATGCTGTTCAAATTTTAGGAGATGCTTCTTGTAATGATGCCAATCATATTTCTGGGCCGTCTAGAACTGGTGAAGGTTTGTATAGAAGTATGGAATCAGCATTTGAAGAAGCAAATATTGAAACTGATCAAGTAGATTACGTATCACTTCACGGTACTGCAACCAATTATAATGATGAGATGGAAGCTATAGCCTTAAATAGAATGCATTTAGAAAATGTACCTGTAAATAGTTTAAAAGGATATTACGGACATACATTAGGTGCTTCAGGTTTGTTAGAAACTATTGTTGGTATGCAATCTTTGTATAATAATATCTTGTATGCTTCTTATGGTTTTGATGAATTAGGTGTTTCTCAGTCTATCAATATTATTAAAAAAACAGAATCGAAAGAATTAACTGTTTTCTTAAAAACAGCCTCTGGTTTTGGAGGATGTAATACAGCAGTACTCTTTAAAAAAATAAAAAACAAATAAGGTGTAAATATTTTTTTATTCCACTAAATTTGTACAATCAAAGAACCAAATAGATATGTCAATAAAATCATTAAAAGCTATTGATGCTTTAGAAGCAGCCCAAAGAATAGCTTTTGCTCCATTTGTATTTCAAGCAACAGTTTCTCTCAGAAAATTAGGTATTCTAGACCTGATTTTTGATAAAAGAAAAAAAGGAGGTATTTCAATAGATGATATTTCAAAAGAATTGTCAATAAGCAAATATGGTATCGGTGTTTTACTAGAAATAGCAGAAAGTTCAGATATTGTTTTTAAAAATAAAGAGGGCAATTATGAAATTACTAAAGTAGGTTATTTTCTAAATGCTCACGAAACTGTTAATGTAAATATGAATTTCACCAATGAAGTTTGTTACAAAGGTTTGTTTCATCTAGAAGAATCGATAAAAACAGGAAAGCCATCAGGTTTAAAAGAATTAGGAGATTGGAATACCATTTATGAGGGCTTATCAGTTTTACCTCCAGAAATTAAAAAATCTTGGTTTGAATTTGATCATCATTATTCTGATGGAGTTTTTAATGATGCTCTAGAAATTGTTTTTAGAAAGAACCCAAAAACTATATTTGACATCGGTGGCAATACAGGTAAATTTGCCTTAAGTGCTTGTAATTATAGTGATGATGTAAATATAAAAATAATTGATTTGCCAGGACAATTGAATGTGGCATTGGGTAATATAAAAAATGCTGGCTTTGAAAATAGAGTGTCAGGCTTTGAAATTGACTGGTTGTCAGAAGGAACATTGAAAATTCCAACAGGTGCAAATACCATTTGGATGAGTCAATTTTTAGATTGTTTTTCTGAAGAAGAAATTCTAAAAATATTAACAACGGCTGTGCAGTCAATGGATGATGATACAGAGTTGATGATTATGGAAACATTTACGGACAGACAAAAATTTGACAATGCGAAATTCATTTTAGAAGCCACATCCTTATACTTTACAGTGTTGGCAAATGGAAACAGTAAAATGTACCCTGCAGAAGTGTTTAAGCAATTAATTGACAAGGCTGGACTGCTTATTAAAGAAGATATCTCAGTCGGTGAATACCATACTATATTTGTTTGTAAAAAAGCCTAAAACAAATTGAATACTCAATATTACATAAAAAATTATTGTAAAATTAAAGAGGCTCGGGTCACTTTAAACGATAACTTGGTTTTTGAGGATGACACCAATGAACTAAAATCTTTTTTTAAAAATGTATACAAGCATTTAGAATTAAAATATGCGAAGTTTTTTAAAATGGATAATTTAAGTAAATTGTCTTTTTTAGCGGCCGAATATATCCTCCAAAATGTTGAAAATAGTACAGATAGAAATATTGCTATTGTTTTGTCGAATAGAGCCTCAAGTTTAGATACAGATAGAAAACATCAAAATTCTATTCAAGATAAAGAGAATTATTACCCCAGTCCTGCTATATTTGTATATACGTTGCCAAATATTGCTATTGGAGAGATTAGTATCAAGCATCAATTAAAAAGTGAAAATGCTTTTTTTGTTTTTGATACTTTTAATGCAGAATTTTTATGTAATTATGCAAGGGTATTGCTTGATAAAAATAAAGCAGAAAGTGTACTTTGCGGATGGGTAGATGTTGATAATGATAACTATGAAGGCTTTATGTACCTTGTATCCCGTAAAGGAGAATTAAAACATACCATAAAAGAATTAACCAATATATATCAAAATTAAAAGGAATAGATGGAAGGATTAAAATTAGAATTGAAAGAAAAAATTATTGAGCAATTAAATTTAGAAGATATCTCAATTGATGAAATAGGAGACAATGACCCTCTTTTTGGAGATGGATTAGGATTAGATTCTATAGACGCATTAGAATTGATAGTGATGTTAGACAAGGATTACGGCATCAAATTGTCAGACCCTAAAGAAGGAAAGAAAATATTCGAATCTATTGAAGTAATGGCAACATATATTGCTAAGCATAGAAAATAAAAGATGTAATTTGGTAGACTAATAGTTGACTTCGTGTAATTCTCTTCATATTATTTTGAGTTTTAAAGATACGTGAGAATTAATAAAACCAGCACTATCGGTAGAGATTTAAAAGTTTAAAACACGTATTTGTTTATCAAAAAATAGAGGAATACATTGAATTAATAATGAGTAGAAAAGTTGCAATTACAGGGCTGGGAATTATATCTTCAATAGGGACAACCGTTGAGGAAAATTACAATGCTTTAGTGCAAAGAGAGTCAGGTATTTCAGTTATTTCAAATATAGAAACCCGTCATGCAACTAATATTATGGTCGGTGAAATTAAGTTGAGTAATGAAGAGTTGATTCAACAGTTGAATTTACCAGCATCTAATAACTATTCTAGAACAGCAATGTTAGGTGTTTTAGCAGCCAAGCAAGCAATTGCTGATGCGATGATTGCTGATATTTCAGATTGTAAAACAGGGTTGATTTCTGCAACTAGTGTTGGAGGAATGGACATGACCGAAAAATATTATTACGATTACTTTAAGAATACAGAGCCTCAAAAATATATTGATGGTCATCATGGAGGTGATGCTACTCAAAAAATAGCCAAGCAATTAGGAATAACTGATTTTGTGACTACAATTAGTACAGCTTGCTCTTCTTCGGCCAATGCAATAATGTTAGGTGCTAGATTGATAAAGTCTGGTAAATTGGATAGAGTAGTGGTGGGCGGAGCTGATTGTTTGTCAAAGTTTACAATTAACGGGTTCAAAACGTTAATGATTTTGTCAGACACCTATTGTACACCATTTGATGAAAATAGAAAAGGATTAAATTTAGGTGAAGCGGCAGCCTTTTTAGTGTTAGAATCTGATAAGATTGTAAAAAGACAACATAAAAAAGTGTTGGCTTATGTATCTGGTTATGGCAATGCAAATGATGCATTTCATCAAACAGCATCTTCAGAAAATGGAGAAGGTGCAACATTAGCCATGCAGAAAGCTTTTAAAGTAGCAGGTTTATTGCCGAAGCAAATAGATTATATCAATGCTCATGGTACTGCCACTGCAAATAATGATTTGTCTGAAAGTAAAGCAATACAGCGAGTTTTTGGGAACGAAATTCCTGATTTAAGTTCT
>JAMONB010000012.1 GCA_027066745.1 Flavobacteriaceae bacterium | reverse complement strand
GTAGTAATCATAAGCAAATATTTGAGTTATATAATTAATATTCAACACATTAAATATATAAAAATATTTGCTTTTTTACAAAAAAAATGAAAAGTATTAATCGAACTCAGGTTATAAGTCTGCTCTCCAATTCCTCTAAAAATATAAATTGTAGCAATGGTGAAAATACCTAATTTTAGAAAGGGTAGTTTTCTGATTTTTTCTGCAGCAGAAAGCCCATAAAGTCCAAAAACAAAGAAAACGATTGAGACAATAATAGTTAGTGTATAAGGGAGTGTATAATGAATTTGGCGAAGTGCTATCATACCTTCTTTCGCACCAGTATTTTCAAAGAATTGTTTTGCCCAAAACAAACCTACGATGTGAGCAATTGCAATAATAATATTTAATATACCTCCAATTTTAAGCATCTTTTTTTACTTTATTTAATCCAATTAATGTTAATATGCCAATAGGAAGAAAAAATATCCATTGAGGAACTAATAAGCCATAATAAAAACCTGCAATGATAAATGGTAAGCAGAATGATAAATTTAAGTATCCAATCATCCTTATCAATTCTGTATTTGTTGTATATTTTTTACCAAAACCTGCTAATAATAAGATGTATGAAGTTCCAATTAAGATTATGGTTACCATATTCCATGCTCCCACCAATTGAGAACTTTTCTCAACATTTAGTGTGGTGTCTAGCATTGGGTTTACAAGGTCTAGCTGCCCGCCAATTAAATGCAAAAAAAATGTTATAAAGTTTAATATCCCTGCAATTATCCAGTATGTGTTTTTTGTTTTCATGTGCTTAAAATTATTTTAACTTACTGTTATTTAGCTGTTTGTTTTATTAAGGAGCCTATAAAGGTTTTATAAATTGATGGAGTTCTTTTTTAACTTCTAGTAAGTAGTTTTTTGCTTGTTTTTTATAACGTATCATTTCGTGATAACCAATAAGGTATTTATAGAATAGTATAGATTTAATAGTTGCTTCACTTGATGAAAACCCCATTTCTATCAAAATATTTTTAGTGTATTCTATCCTTTGATTATCTATTTCATCAATTGTAGATTGAATTTTCTTATTCTTTAGGGCGTACCTTTTTAGAAAGAAGATGAAATCTAAATAAGGCTCTTTTTTAAATGATAGTTCTATTAATTTTTCAAATTTTTCTTTTCCAGATTTTTCATGATCTGTTAATGCAATAATTTGATTTGTATTTGTTATGACCCAGTAAGATATAATTTCATTAACAAAGTCTATTTTAGTTTTAAAATGCCAATAAAAACTTGATTTATTTACGTTTAGTTTTTTTGCCATTTTTTCTACAACGATACCAGATATCCCTTGTTTCGCAAATTGTAGATACCCTAATTGTATCCAATCTGTTTTTTTAGCTATTATTTTTGGCATAATTAGACGTTATCGTTTAATTATGCAAACATATAAAAATATTTTATTAAACGATAGCGTTTAGTTAATTTTTATTAACTGATTGATTAAAATTTATATTTTAGTTAAGATTACATAGTAATAAATAGAAATAAAATGAGCGAAACTACCAATTAAGACAAACACATGAAATATTGCATGGTTATATTTTATTCTAGGAATACTATAAAATACGGCACCAATAGTATAAGAAACACCTCCAATCAACAACCATAAAGACCCTTCATATCCTAAATTATTAATTAATGGTTTAATTGCTAAAATAATTATCCAGCCCATCAGCACATACATTAATGTAGAAAGCTTATCATATTTACCAGTAAAAAATAGTTTTAATATGATTCCTGTTATTGCTAGAAACCAATTGATTCCAAAGATCCACCAGCCAATTTTTCCTTGTAGAGTTACAAGAGTGAAAGGTGTGTAAGTGCCAGCAATAAGCACGTAGATTGAAGCATGGTCAAAAATATTTAATCTTGTTCGTAATTTTACTTTTTTTGATGCGTGATAAAATGTCGATGCAGTATATAAAACAATTAAGCTAATTCCAAAAACAGTAAAACTAAATACATGCCAAATAGTACCAATTGAATTTGATTTTAGTATTAATAAAACTAATGCTATTATACTTATAAACATACCAAAGGCATGAGTAATAATATTAATTTTTTCTTCTAAATTGTTATAATATACAGGGATGTATTTTTTTTTCATTATACTTTATTTAATGTACAAATCAATTTATGATATTTGTTTGATTTTAATAATTCGTAACGTATCAAGCACTTTCATTATAAAATATGTTAGATCAATTTCATGCCATCTTTCACTACCAAAATTTGCTCGACAACCATGTTTGTGATGGTTATTATGATATGCTTCTCCCATCATTAAAAAATCAAAAGGAAGTAAATTTTTAGAAGTATCTTTTACTTTAAAATTGGTATAGCCATAAATATGGGCAAACCAATTAATAATTGCACCATGTATAGGTGCCATTAATATTATTACTGGGAAGAATAACCATAACCACCAAATTACTGCAAATTTCAGAAAGAATATAAAGTATAAAATAACCCAAATAATTCTTGAAATTTTAGAACTAGCAACGCTATCAAAACTATACCATTGTGGGACGTTTTTAGTGAATTTATCATCGATATTGATTCTTTTTTTATTTATATTTTGATAAATAGACATTGTTCTCCACATCATTGCAAAGATGTTTTCATCATATTTGGGTGAATGTGGGTCCTTTTCTGTATCTGCATATGCATGATGCATCCTGTGCATTACTCCATAACCATATGCACTTAAATAATTTGAACCTTGGAATAGCCATGTTAAAACATAGGTTATTCTTTCAGTAGTTTTTGACATTGTGAATGATTGGTGTGCAGCATATCTGTGCAAAAAAAAAGTTTGAAAAAACAAACCTCCATACCATAAAACTAAAACTAAATATATAATCTCCATTTGCGTATAAATTTATCGCAAATTTAAGAAGGTCTTCTTATTCATACAATGAACCTGAGTTAAGAAATACGCTTTCGTATTCTACTTAATGCTTGAGGTGTTACGCCAATATAAGACGCAATATATTTTAATGGAATTTGTTTTATAAGGTTTGGTCTATCTTTAAATAGATTGAGATATAGTTGCTCTGGTGTTTCGTTTAATAAAGATTGCTCTCTTTTAGATTTCAGTAAAAATAATTTTTCAGATATAAAACGACCTATTGTATTTCCTATTTCAGTTGTTTTATAAACTTTTTGTAAATCATTGTAAGTGATGCTCCAAAGGGTTGTGTTAGATAACGTTTCTAGTTGGTAAAGTGATGGCGTTTGGGTTAAAAAAGAATCATAAGCACTTATAAACTCACCTTGAAAACTAAATCCAAAAGTAATTTCTTTTTCTACATCTTCTTTTGGAAGAAACAATCGTACTTCTCCTTTTTCAATAAAAGAAATGTAATTTTCAATTTGCCCAGTACATAGAAATGAGTTTTTTTTTGAAAACTCTCTTTTTTTTAGATGTGACGAAAAAACTAGCCAGTCATTCTCATTAACATTGGCAATTGCTTCTATATATTCTCTAAATTTATGCATTATTGGTTTTATACTAAAAGAAACATCTTTTATGTAATACAAATTTAATTTGGTATAAATTATATTCGGTTACTCTACATGAAATATAGCATTAAAGCACTCACCATATTGTTGGTGTTCTATTTTGCTTTTTCTAATTAATATGTAGAATATAAAAACCATTTCTATTCGATTTAATATAAGAATGAGAAATGGTTTTTAGGTTTAAATTATTCTATGGTATTAAAAACAATATTTATTCTCTTCTGTTACTTTATCAGCAATAATATTTCTTAATTCAATAATATTAGGCATGTTTGTATATTTAATATACCTTTTTAGGCCCATTAACATCATACGTTGTTCGTCGCCTTCAGCAAAAGAAATAATAGAATGTTTACCAGCAGTTTCAATCACATCTATGGCGTGAAATAAATTTAATTTAGCCATAGCGATTTGTTCTTTTACCTGATCTTCTCCGTTCTTTTTAGCTAATTTTTCTGCACGTAAAATAGCAGATTCTGCCATATAAATTTGAATTAAAATATCTGAACAAGCCAACATTAATTGTTGATGTTCATCAATTTTTTCTCCATATTTTTGTAGGATAGCACCAGCTACCATTAAAAATAATTTCTTCAAATTTTTGATGATATGTTTCTCTTCAGCAAATAAAATAGAATAGTCTGGTTTTTCGAATGAAGGAATACCTGTTAGTTCACTTGCTACAGCGGTGGCAGGTCCTAATAAATCTACATGACCTTTCATTGCTTTTTTAATCAACATACCAATACTTAGCATTCTATTAATTTCATTTGTACCTTCGTAAATACGAGCAATACGAGCATCACGCCAAGCAGACTCTATAGGTGTTTCTTCAGAGAAGCCCATGCCTCCAAAAATTTGTATACCTTCATCAGTACATTTTTGAACATGCTCTGACACGGCTACTTTAAGGATAGAACATTCAATAGCATATTCTTCAACACCTTTCAATTCAGCTTCTTGATGTGTGTCTTTTCCATTATTTTGACGAAGTTCAATTCTGTCTTCAATATTTTTTGCTGCTCTATAACTTGCAGATTCTCCAACCCAACAGTTGGTAGACATTTCAGCAATTTTTTGACGAATAGCACCAAATTTTATAATAGGTGTTTTAAATTGTTCACGTTCATTTGCATATTTTACAGATTCTGTAATTACTCTACGCTCAGCATCTAAACATGCTGCTGCTAATTTAATACGACCAACATTTAAGGCATTCATAGCAATTTTAAATCCGTTACCTCTTTTAGATAACATATTCTCTACAGGTACTTTAGTCTCGTTATAAAAGACTTGCCTTGTAGAAGATGCACGAATACCAAGCTTGTGCTCTTCCTCTCCCATGGTAATTCCATTAGGATTGTTTTTATCATATTCAACAATAAAACCAGTAATGTTTTTATCATCTTCAATTCTTGCAAATACAATCATTAAATTACAAAACCCAGCATTAGAAATCCACATTTTATTACCCGTAATATTGTAATATTTTCCATCATCAGATAATACAGCTTTTGTTTTACCAGAATTTGCATCACTACCAGCTGTTGGTTCTGTTAGGCAATAGGAACCCATCCATTCGCCTGAAGCCAATTTGGGTACATATTTTTTCTTTTGTTCTTCTGTACCATATAATGTAATTGGCATAGTGCCAATACCTGTATGTGCACCAAATGCTGTACTAAAAGAGCCTGTTGCACCTGAAATATAATCACAAGTTAGCATCGTATTTACAAAGCCCATACCCATACCTCCATATTCTTCGGGTACAGAAACACTTAAGAAGCCTAATTCACCTGCTTTTTTCATCAGTTCTTCAGTCAATGCATAATCTTTTTGTTCAAATCTAGCTTTGTGAGGCCAAATTTCACGATCAACAAATTCAATGAGAGATTCTTTCATCATGATTTGTTCTTCGTTAAAATCTTCTGGGGTGAATATATCTTCACAATCAATTTCTTTAACTAAAAATTGACCTCCTCTTAATAGTTGTTTGTTTGTTTCTGTGCTCATTATCTGCTATTTTTCTTAATTATTAAACTCTAGAATTACACCCCTAAAGTCCCCTCAAGGGGACAATACTTGCATAAAACTTCATATATTTTTTTAGTATTGTTTATATTTTTCACCTCAAAAAAGTCTTCCCTTAGGGAAGATTTAGATGGGATTTATTTCAAGAATTAGCTCCGCTGATTCTTTTCTTAAATTCGTTTTTGCTAATTACATTTTATAAAAATGTAGAACAAAAATCTCTTTATTTCAAGAATTCATAAACTCCAGCGGCACCTTGACCTGTACCCACACACATAGTAACTACACCATATTTGTTTTTTCTTCTACGCATTTCATTAAATAATTGTACTGATAATTTTGCACCTGTACATCCTAAAGGATGCCCTAATGAAATTGCTCCTCCATTTACATTGACAATTTCTTTATTCAATCCCAATTCACGAACAACTGCAAGTGATTGTGATGCAAAAGCCTCATTCAATTCAAACAAATCAATATCTTTTATTTGTAAACCTGCTTGTTTTAATGCTTTCGGAATTGCCTTTACGGGGCCAATTCCCATAATTCTAGGTTCAACACCTACTGCACAATAAGAAACCATTCTAGCTACGGGTTCAAGATTCAATTCTTTTACCATTTCTTCACTCATTATCAATACAAAAGCTGCACCATCACTCATTTGAGAAGAATTACCAGCAGTTACACTTCCGCCAGCTGCAAAAACTGGTCGTAACCTTGCTAATGCTTCTTTAGAAGTCCCTCTACGTGGCCCTTGATCTGTATCAACGGTGTAACTTTTAGATTGTTTTTTACCATCTTGACCAATAAAAATTTCTTCAACTGTTATAGGTACAATATCATCATTAAATGTACCATTGTCTTGAGCTTTTAATGATCTTTCATGTGAGGTAAATGAAAATTCATCTTGATCTTCTCTTGATACTTTAAATTGTTGAGCTACAGCTTCGGCTGTTAAACCCATTCCCCAATAATAGTCTTCATGACCATTAGCAGCTTCTTTGTAATTTGGCGTTGGTCTATAGCCTCCCATAGGTATATAACTCATGCTTTCTACACCACCCGCGATGATACAATCTGCCATACCTGATTGGATTTTTGCTACACCAATACTAATAGTTTCTAAACCTGAGGCACAATATCTATTTACGGTTACACCAGGTACATCTTCAATTTTTAATCCCATTAAAGAAATTAAACGCCCAATGTTTAAGCCTTGTTCAGCTTCTGGCATTGCATTACCAACAATAACATCATCAATGCGTTTTTTGTCTAATTCTGGGACTTGTTTTAATAAGTGTTCAATGGTTTCAGCAGCCAATTCATCAGGTCTTTTAAATCTGAAAATCCCTCTTGGAGCTTTACCTACTGCTGTTCTGTATCCTTTTACTATATATGCTGTTTTCATTTAATAAGATGTTAGATGTCAGATTTTTGACATTAGATTATTTAAATTTTTGTATCAATTTATAATTCATTTTTTGCACTTCAATCAATGCATCAAGAATATGTTTGACATTTTTGTTCTCAACTAAATTTAATCTTTCAGATAGTATTAGTTGTGTAAAAAGTTCATTTGATGAACCGCTAGCTATACCTAGAAAATTTTTAAATTCTCCATTAGTATTTCTTCCTGCACCTTCAGAAATGTTTGAAGGGATGGAAACGGCACTTCTTCTAATTTGACTTGTCAATCCATATTTTTCTTCTTTAGGAAATTGAGCAGATAATTTGTAAACATCTACAGTAATGTCCATTGATTTTTGCCAAATCTTTAATTCTTGAAAATTGTGCATAGTTTTTTTTAGATATATGTATTAATTAAAAAAAATCATCTTTTATATTACCCATACCATCAAGTTGAGCATGTTTTGGGTGTAATAAATTTTTAATAGTTAAATTTTCTATAAAATCAAATTCTTCAATATATGGTTTTACTTTTATATAAGTAAGGGCATTATAAAATATAAAAAACAACTCAGAATAACTCATTTGTGATTGTAATATATCTGCATATTTTTTATATTTCTGATTGATAATTTCCTTTTCTGTTTCATCAACTATATCTTTTTTCTCTCTAGATTTTTCGTTACTTATATATTTTAAAATATGGTATAAATTTCTAAAATAATCACCTAAGTAATTTGCGTATTTCTTCCAAAAAAAAGGATATTTTAAATCAGTAATATCTTTTAAATGTTGCTCAATTGACTTATCAATAGTTTTACCATTAGAAGAAGGGTAACTTTCATATTCATAATCAGAATTATGAAGATCATAAGGTGTATTCCCAAACTCTTCTTCTCCTTTATATTCTTTTTTCCAGAAACATTCAAAATCTTTATGAGCAAATTCAAAAAAGGTTTTACCATTAATTATTTTACTTTCGACTGTATTATCATTATAACATAGTCCAAATTCATAAGAGTCAATACTAATCTCTTTTCTTAATTCCCTATGAACACCTAACATATTAAAGAAAGTATTTTCAAAGTTTTGTTTTGAAAACAATTCCCTGCTTAATTCTAATTCTTTTTTTTGTGACTTCAGTCCTTCTCTTTGTGATTTATATGTGTAATATAATAAAATAGTAGCTAAAAAAGTTAATATTGTACCTACTAATCCTCCAATAATATCACCAAAATGCCCAAATTTTTCTGTATCAATCGGGAGGTTAAAATCAATATTGGTTTTAATAATAAAAAGTATAAAAATATATAATATAAGCAAAACACTTGATAAAGAAACAATAGCAGTTGCCTTGTCAAGTGGGTTTCTAATATTTCCTTTTTTATTACTCATTTCTAACTACTCTATACTCATTACTAAACCTGTCTAACTACTCAATTCTAACATCTCACTACTTAAGAAACCTTAGTTTCTCAGTGGTTTACCAGTTTTTAACATATGCTCAATACGTTCTAGTGTTTTGCGTTCAGTCATTAAAGACATAAATGCTTCACGTTCTAGATCTAATAAGTATTGTTCAGACACGAAAGTTGGTTCAGATAAATCTCCACCAGCCATTACATAACCCAATTTATTAGCTATTTTTTTATCGTGTTCAGAAGCATAACGTCCTTTTTCTAAACTATCAGTCCCTACTAAAAACATACCTAAGGCTTGTTGACCCATTACATAAGCTTTTTTAGGTGTTGGTTGTTGATAACCATCCTCTAGCATTAGTAAAGCATGACGTTTAGCTGTTGCTATTTGTCTATCTTTATTTACAACGACATAATCTTTATGTGCTTTAAAATATCCTAAATCAAAAGCTTCATGAGCTGAAGTTGCCACTTTTGCCATGGCAACATTGATAAAGTAATCTCTTAATTTATTCAATTTCACATCATCTTTTAAAACATTTTCTGTAGCTCTTAAAGCCATTTCTTTTGATCCTGCTCCGCCAGGAATAATACCAACTCCAAATTCAACTAAGCCAATATACGTTTCAGCAGCAGCAATTACTTTGTCGGCATGTAGTGATAATTCACAGCCTCCACCAAGAGTCATTCCATGAGGAGCAACAATTGTTGGACAAGAAGAGTATCGCAAACGCATTACAGTATCTTGAAAATATTTCACACTAGCATTTAACTCATCATATTCTTGTTCTACGGCCATCATAAATACCATAGCCAAGTTGGCACCAACCGTAAAGTTGGCTGCTTGATTGCCAAGAATTACGGCATCATATTCAGTCTCAGCTAAATCTATTCCTTTATTAATAGCTTCTAAAACTCCACCTCCTAAAGTGTTCATTTTTGATTGGAATTCTACATTAAGAACGCCATCGCCTAAATGTTGAATTGAAGCATCACTATTTTTCCAAACTGTTTTGGCCTCTCTAATATTATCTAAAATTATAAAGGCATCTTGACCTGGAATTTTAACTTGTTTTTTTGTTGGAATATCATAATAATATTTTGCACCATCATTTACAGTATAAAAAGAGGTATTTCCATCAGCAAGCATTTTGTTTACCCATTCTGCAGGTTCATGACCTTCAGCTTTCATTAATTCAATACCTTTTTCAATACCCATGGCATCCCAAATTTGAAAAGGACCATGTTCCCATCCAAATCCAGCTTTCATAGCATCGTCAATTCTATACAATTCATCAGAAATTTCTGGAATTCTATTTTGAATATAAGCAAACATAGCACCAAATGTTTTACGATAAAATTCACCAGCTTTATCTTTTCCATTAATTAAAACTTTAAATCGATCAATAACATTATCGATAGTTTTTGTCAATTCTAATGTTGTAAATTTTGCTCTTTTCTTTTCTTTATATTCAAGAGTTTTTAAATCTAAAGCTAGAATATTTTTGCCTTCTTTTTTATAGAAACCTTGTTTTGTTTTGCTACCCAACCATTTTTTTTCCATCATGGTATTGATAAAATCAGGAAGCTCAAATGAGTCTTGCATTTCATCTTTTGGGCAGTTGTCTTTTACGCCATTAGCCGTGTGTACTAAAGTGTCTAAGCCAACTACATCAACAGTTCTGAATGTTGCAGATTTTGGTCTGCCAATTACAGGCCCAGTTAGTTTATCAACTTCTTCAACAGTTAAGCCCATTTCTTTTACAATATGAAATAGACTCATAATACCAAAGACACCTATTCTATTACCAATAAATGCTGGAGTATCTTTTGCCAATACTGAGGTTTTACCTAAGAATTTTTCACCATACATCATTAAGAAGTCGGTTACTTCTGGTTTACAATTTGGACCAGGCACAACTTCAAAAAGTTTTAAATATCTAGGCGGATTAAAAAAGTGTGTTACTGCAAAATGTTGCTGAAAATCTTCACTTCTGCCTTTATTCATAAAATGAATAGGAATACCAGAAGTGTTTGAAGTAATTAATGTACCAGGCTTTCTGTGTTTTTCAATTTGTTCAAATACTTTTTGTTTGATATCTAAACGTTCAACTACAACTTCAATAATCCAATCTACAGCTGCGATTTTATGTAAATCATCTTCTAAATTACCCGTAGTAATTCTATCTGCAAATTTTTGATTGTATATAGGTGATGGTTTTGATTTTAAGGATGCTTTTAAACTATCGTTTACCAGTCTGTTTCTTACTGCTTTATCTTCTAAGGTTAACCCCTTTGCCTTTTCTTTAGCTGTTAATTCACGTGGAACGATATCGTATAATAATACTTCAACGCCAATATTGGCAAAATGACAAGCAATACCAGAACCCATAATACCAGAGCCAATTATTGCTACTTTTTTAATACTTCTTTTCATGTGTTTATATTTATTGTTTTTTGAAGGTTATCCCGAAACTTCAGGATTAACATACTCGTTTCATTTTTTATATGCTGTATTTAACTAAATTAGACGAATAGACTTGTAGACTATGTCTTTGCTAAATTTAAAATAGCAAACTGTTACTGAATACTAAATCAGCTTGCCCTTCTTTTATTTTCAAAAATTTTATTCTCATTAATAAGATTGGAAATAGTTTCTGTTACACTAAAAAAAGAGTCCAAATCTTTATCACTTACATTTTGACGAATAATTTCATTAAATCTTAAAACAGTTTCTTTTGCTTGTTCTCGTTTTTCTTTTCCTAAAGATGTAAGTTTGATTAAAACCCCACGACCATCTTCTGGATTTTTTTCTCTATAGATGATTTTTTTTTCTTCCATTGATTTTAAGATTCGAGACAAACTTGTTGCTTCCATTCCCATTAATGGTCCTAAAGCTGTTGAAGGTGTGCCATTATCATAATCAATATTCAAGACTACAAAACCCATAGCCATTGTGTATTCTTGCTTTATGGCTTGTTCATTATACATTTTTGAAACTAGCTGCCAAGTTGCTCTTAACTGATGATCAATAGAGTTTTCTTTTAACATATTTACAAAGATACAAAAAAAATACTATGCATGCATAGTATTTTTTAAGTTTTATAGAATAAGAAATGAGTTTACATTTTTTTTTCTAAAAGATAGAAATTATAGACAAGTCTGTCTTTATATTTTTTTGAATTAGGTTGGACTAAATTTAAATTAAAAGTAGAAACGATTTTAATTTTATAGCGAGAATTTAATTGCTTTTCTTTTTTCAGTTCTTTAGCATTAGTCAAAACTCCAAATATCTCCTCATTAGGGTAAATAAATGAATTTTTTTTTGATTTTAAAGGAAGCAATTTATCATCAAATTGCCAGATTATTTCTGGAGCAATAGAACCAATTGTATATGTTTTAACTTGATTTGTTATCTCATTAGAGACGGGCTTGTAAGTTGTATTTGGTATTGATTGATAAATAGGCAATCCAGTAATTAAAATTGATGCAAAAAAGGCTATAGTTAAAAGGAATACAAATTTTATATTTTTTTTAATTAGATAATATATAATCAATATGCCAATTATAAATAAAATAAAAGAAGCTATAATGAAGGGAACCCAAGAGTTAGGAGGGCTTGTTCTTAAAAAGAAATAGCCGAAAAAAGGAAATAAAACTCCTATTAGAGCGATCAACCCAAAATTAATATACACAGGAATTGTTTCTTTCTTATTGTTTAAATAGTTGAAATTTCTAATTAAATAATCAATATAGAAACCTATATTGATAGCCAAAGGGATTAATACTGGCATTAGGTATCTTGCTTTTTTTTCTGGAATGATAGACAAGAGAATTACAGCAAAAATAGTCCATAAAAGGCTAAATAGATACCCTTTTTTGTTTCTAACTCTATCTTTTAAATAGGGAAATAATAAGCTTATAAAAGCAGGAATTGTCCAAATTCCACTTTGTGAAAAAAAACTCCAATAATAATAAAAGGGCTTTACATTATAATTTGACCAGTTTGCAGTTTCTTTTTGGGTAATAATTTGAAATGTAAGCGGGTCGTGTAACCTAACATAGATAAACCACCAGCCTCCAATACCCAAAGAAATTAATATAATTGCAAGATATAAAGGTGTTTTTTTATTAAGTGATTTATATTTGAATGTAAAGCCATATGAGATTAAGAAGGGCAATAATAAGGCGTAAATAGATATTGGTCCTTTACTCATAAAAGAAAATCCTATAAATATTCCAGCAAGTATACCATCTTTCCAACTTGGGATTTTTTTTTGAAATAGTTTGAATAAGTAAAAAATAGCAATAAGCATAAAACTATGAGAAAAGATATCCCATGGAGCCTCAATAGTAATTCCAATAACGTAAAAAGAAGTAACTACAATTAGTGCATTAAAAAAACTGTGCGTTGAATTCTTAAGAATTTCAAAAGATAATTTATAAATATAGGTTCCAGTTAGCATAACCATTAAAACTGTAGGTAGACGTAAACCAAACACACTTTTTATTCCAAAAAGCATACTTGATATTGCCGTAATCCAAGTAGGTAGAGGAGGTTTTTGATAACGAGCTTCTCCATTCATCGTTGTAAGTAACCAATGTCCGTCTGTTATCATTTCTCTAGCAGTTATAAAATTTCTAGCCTCCATGATACTAACATTTAGTACATCTAAGTTTGGCAAAAGCATTAAGGCTGTAAAGATGCAGAGTAAAAATATTGGGTGTTTTTTTAACCAATTCATTATGTTGTGTTTTTTAAAAGTATTAAGTTTCTTATATAAATAATAACACCCAACATGTGCCCTAAAAAAAGTACAGGGTCTTGTCGAAATATAGCATAAGTTAATATTAATGAAGATCCAATTAAACTCAATACCCAAAAACCAAATGGTAAGGTAGATTTTTTATTTTTTTCAGAAAAGATCCATTGATATACAAAACGTAATGTAAAAATAATTTGAGAAACAATCCCTAAAGTTAATAACCATAAAGGTATGGCCTTGTTTTTAAATAAAGCATGTCGATCCATGGTATTATTATTAAAATAAAATAGAGTAATGAATACTGGAGCCAAAAGTAAGAGGTACCTGAGCCAAAGAGGAAATTTTTCCCATTGTTTTTGTAATTGTAAATTTCTGATATAGATAAAATACGTTAAACTTTGACCAAGCATTATTGCAAAGTCATCTCTTAGATACCCATAGATAAATAATAAAAATGAAGCAACCAAACTAAGAGTCCAGAATAATGTTGGAGTTACTACTCGTTTATGTTTTTCTGAAGTTAGCCATTGTATAATTAATCGTGAAGAAAATAAAAGTTGAGCAATAAAACCAATACTATATATCAACCAGTTATTCATGTGTCTTTTTTGGCTACTTGGTAATTAATATATTTTTTTTTCATCCATAAATAGGCAAAACAGTCAATTAATGGGCCTAAAAGTCTATTCCAAAGACCAAACTTTGCTTCTCCTGCAATTCTAGGAAAATGACGAACTGGAATTTGAATTATTTTGCCCTTTTGTAAAAGAATCATTGCTGGTAAGAATCGATGTAAACCATTAAACATTGGGATACGTTTAGCGTAGCTAGTTTTAATAATTTTTAAAGGGCAGCCTGTGTCATCCATACCATCATGGGTAAAGCTTCTACGAATGCCATTTGCAATTTTAGATGATATGTTTTTCACGAAACTATCTTTTCTATTTAATCTAGCTCCAGTAACTAAAACATGTGTATTACTATACTTTAAAAGTAAATTAAAATCATCTGGTGTGGTTTGAAGATCTGCGTCAATATAGCCAACTAACTCTGTGTCTACATAATCAAACCCAGCTTTAATTGCAGCACTTAAACCGTTGTTTGTTTTAAAACTTATAAAAGAAAATTCTGAATTTCTATTACAAATATTTTCTATGAGTTCTTGACTTTTATCCTTTGAGCCATCATTAATAAATAAAATTTTTGTTTTCTTAGTTGCAATCTTAATATAGGCTAACATTTCTTTTTCAACACGTAGTAAATTATCTTCCTCATTATAAACTGGTATCAAAATTGTAAATTTGTAACTCATAAAATTTATGTTATTAGGCAAAAGTAAACTTTTTTAATCAAAATTTATTTGAGAAGTATGGTTATCATATTTAAATTTTTGAAATAATAATTGTAACAGTAAACGATTTTATAGCTCTTAACTTTATATCTTTGATAAAAATATTTATAAAGCTGTATGAGCAATTTATTGGTTGTAGAAAATATTATTAAAAATTTTGGAGATTTTAGAGCCTTAAATAATGTTTCTATTGAGGTGCCCGAAGGTAGTATTTTTGGCCTCTTAGGGCCAAACGGAGCAGGAAAAACAACGTTAATTCGTATTATTAATCAAATTACTATGCCAGATCAAGGTAAAGTGTATTTAGGCGGTAATGAATTGCAACCTCATGATATTCAAAATATAGGATACCTACCAGAAGAGCGTGGTTTGTATAAAAATATGAAGGTTGGTGAGCAAGCTATTTACTTAGCAATGCTAAAAGGAATGACGAAAGCAGCTGCAAAAAGTAGCTTGAAATATTGGTTTGATAAATTTGATATTGGTAGTTGGTGGAACAAAAAAATTCAAGAACTCTCTAAAGGTCAAGCTCAAAAGGTTCAGTTTGTGGTCACTGTAATGCATAAGCCTAAACTCTTAATTTTTGATGAAGTTTTTAGTGGTTTTGACCCCATTAATGCCAATATTATTCGCGATGAGATTTTACAATTGCGAAATGAAGGTGCTACCGTAATTTTTTCAACACATAGAATGGAATCTGTTGAAGAGCTATGTGACCATATTGCATTGATTAATAAGGCTGATAAAATTTTAGAAGGCAATTTAATTGAAATAAAAAAACAATTTAAAACCAATACTTTTGAAATAGGTTTGGTTACAAACACTAAAGAAGCAATTCAAAAAGAATTGGCAGAAAAGTTTGAAGTGTCAACAGCAAATTTCAAATCGCTTGAAGATGAATTAAAATTGAATATTAAAATTGAAGACACGAATGCTGTTCCTGATTTGATTCAATTTTTAAATTCTAAAGGCACTCTAAATCATTTTATAGAGTTGATACCTAGTGCACATGATATTTTTGTAAAAGCAGTTAAACAGAGCGATAATGAATAAGCTGAAATTAATTATAAAGAGAGAGTTCTTAGCAAAAGTTCGTAATAAATCTTTTATTATTATGACAATTTTGAGTCCTATATTGATGGTGGGTCTAATGAGTTTGATTGTGTTTTTAAATATAAAAAATAGCGAAGAGCAAAGAACAATAACCTATGTAGACCAGAGCCAATTGTTTTCTGATACGTTTATAGATACTGAAACAACGACCTATAAAGATTTAACAAAATTAGGCATTGAAGCAGCAAAAGAAGCTACACAGAGTTCGGGTTATTACGGACTGTTATTTATCCCTAAAAAGGATACGATTAGTGCTGTAGAAAAAGCGATAGAGTTTTATTCAGAAGATGCTGCAGGGATTACTATTATTAGTGGTTTAGAAACAAAAATAGCAAAAAAAATTAGAAATATTAAACTGAAAAATTTAGAGATAGATTTGCATAAAATTAAACAATCAGACACCAATGTTACCATCCTTACCTCTAAATTTTCTGGTGAAAAATCATCAAAAATAGGCAGTATTTTAAAGATGATTGCCGGTGGAGGTTTTGGTTATTTAATCTTTATGTTTATTATTATTTATGGTACTTCAGTTATGCGAAGTGTTATAGAAGAAAAAACCAATCGTATTATTGAAGTCATCATTTCTTCGGTAAAACCCTTTCAATTAATGTTGGGTAAAATTATAGGAAATGCCTTTGCAGGAATCTTACAATTTATTATTTGGATAATCTCTGCAAGTCTTTTATTGGTTGTTTTAGCGATGGTATTTGGTGCAGATATGTCAGCTCTGTCTACCAGCTCTCCGGCAATGAGTCCTGAAATGATTGAACAGATGAAACAAAGCACAGAAGGAAATTTAACCTTGGTACTTCAAGAAATTAAAAATTTACCCTTGGTAGCCATGTTTTTCTCATTTATATTTTACTTTTTAGGAGGCTATTTAATTTACAGTTCTATTTATGCTGCAATTGGTGCTGCAGTTGATAGTGAGACAGATACACAACAGTTTATGATGCCAGTAATGCTACCTTTAATGATTGCCATTTATGTTGGTTTTTCTGTGATTGAAAATCCGCAAGGTTCTATTGCTATTGGCTTTTCTATTTTTCCGTTAACCTCGCCTATTGTAATGTTGATGCGAATACCTTTTGGAGTTCCTTTTTGGCAAATTGCAATTTCAATGCTATTGTTAATTTTGACATTTTTTGCTATCGTATTTTTTGCCGCAAAAATCTACAGAATAGGTATATTAATGTATGGTAAAAAACCAACCTATAAAGAGTTGTTTAAATGGCTAAGATATTAGTACTTTTACTGACAATAAGATAATATGGACAAGTTAAACGAAATATTAAATCATTCATTTGTCTTTGGCAGTGACATTCATATCACAGTTAAAGCATTATTGGTGATAATTCTCACTTTATTTATTGCTTCATATGTCATTAAACTACTTCAAAAATTAATCACTAGAAAATTACCAACAGAAGATAAGTTGAAATTCACCTCCTTATTTTCTTATATAAAATGGTTTGTTTATGTTGTTATTTTTATGATGACCTTGAACAACATGGGGATTAATGTTACTGCAATTTTTGCAGCATCTACTGCATTATTGATAGGTGTTGGTTTGGCATTACAAACTTTTTTTCAAGACATTATTTCAGGTATTTTTATTTTGATAGACCAATCTGTTCATGTGGGCGATATTATTGAATTAGACGGTAAAGTAGGTCGTGTAGAAGAAATAAAATTAAGAACCACAAGAGCAGTTACTTTTGATAATAAAGTATTGGTAATACCCAATCATTTATATTTAACAAATACCTTGTTTAATTGGACAGAAAACGGAACAACCACCAGAGAGAATGTAACTGTTGGTGTAGCCTACGGAAGTGATACTGAATTGGTGAAAAATATATTATTAGATGTTGCAAAAGCCCATAAAAATGTATACAGCCATCCTGAGCCCAGAGTATTTTTTACTAATTTTGGCGATAGTTCTTTAGATTTTAAATTGGTATTTACCTTAAATGATAGTTTTAAATCAGCAATACCAAAAAGTGATATCCGTTTTGCAATTGATAAGGCATTTAGAGAACATAATATCACAATACCGTTCCCACAGCGAGACGTACATATGATTAAGAGCTAGGAGACGGAAGACGGGAGACAGAAGACGGAAGGCAAGACTCTAGATTCAGGAAGCAGGAAGCAGGAGGCAGGAGACAGGAGACAGGAGAGGAGACAAGAAGCAGGAATCAGGAGGCAAGATGAGGTGACGGAAGATGGGAGATGGGAATCAGGATGCAGGACAAAGAAAAAGGATATGATAAAATAAGATTTATGAGGCGACATAATTTCAAAAAGTTACAAATTTGGACAGAGAGTATGAATCTTATTGACGACACATACAATTTCACGTCTAAATTACCAGATTATGAAAGGTTTGGATTGCGAAGTCAATTGAATAGATGTTCTGTTTCAATAGCATCTAATATTGCTGAAGGAACAAGTAAAAAAACAGATAAACATTTTAAAATATTTCTTGAAACGAGTTTAGGTTCTGCTTTTGAATATGAAACACAATTAATAGTTTGTTTTCGTCAAAAGTTTATTTCAGAAACATTATATAAAGAGTTGGAGGTTAAAATAAGTGTAATTCAAAAGAAAATTTCAAATTTCATAGACCGTCTAGACGGTTAAAATCCTAAGTCTTGTCTCTTGATTCCTAAGTCTTGATTCAAATTAAAAACATAAAATCATGAGCAAAATACTAATTATAGAAGATGAAGCTGCAATATTAAGAGTATTGACAAAAATTATTTCTGAAGAAAATGATGCTTATCAAGTTGAAGGGGCTGAAGATGGACTCAAAGGCATGACTTTAATTAAAGATAACGATTACGATTTAGTACTCTGTGATATTAAAATGCCAAAAATGGATGGTGTTGAGGTGTTAGAAAAAACGCAAAAGATAAAACCTGAAATTCCGTTTATTATGATTTCTGGTCATGGCGATTTAGATACTGCCGTACAAACCATGCGTATGGGAGCTTTCGATTATATTTCAAAACCACCAGATTTGAACAGGCTACTCAATGCTGTACGTAATGCTTTAGATAAAAAGGTATTGGTGGTAGAGAATAAAAAGCTAAAGAAAAAAGTAAGTAAAAATTATGAAATGATTGGTGATAGTAAGGCCATTCATCATATCAAAGAAATTATAGAAAAAGTTGCCATTACAGATGCCCGAGTATTAATTACAGGTGCAAATGGTACGGGTAAAGAGTTGGTGGCACATTGGTTGCATGAAAAAAGTGCTAGAGCAAAAGCACCTATGATAGAAGTAAATTGTGCTGCAATACCGTCTGAGTTGATAGAAAGTGAATTGTTTGGGCATGTAAAAGGATCGTTTACGGGTGCGAATAAAGATAGAGCAGGTAAGTTTGAAGCTGCCAATGGCGGCACCATATTTTTAGATGAAATAGGCGATATGAGCCTCTCAGCACAAGCCAAAGTATTACGTGCTTTGCAAGAAAATAAAATAAGTAGAGTAGGGAGTGATAGAGATATTAAAGTAAATGTACGTGTGGTTGCTGCCACCAATAAAAATCTAAAAAAAGAAATTTCTGAAGGTAATTTTAGAGAAGAT
>JAMONB010000011.1 GCA_027066745.1 Flavobacteriaceae bacterium | reverse complement strand
ACGTTAACGAAACGCAAAATAACCAATAATATTTTATACAAACAAGATTTTTCTGTTTTTTATTATATTAATCTCATTCATACTCATCTATTTAGTGTAAATACTTCATTGAATCTTGTGCTACAAACTATCTCAATTGAGGGATAGTACAGACTAAAAATATAAAATAGTATTAAAACAAAAAAGTTTCAATACTAACAGTTAGTATTGAAACTTTTTTAATATAAAATAGATATTATACCAATTTAGTTGCTAATGCTTGAAACTCTTCAGCTTTAGTTGTCATATATTTGGTGAATTTTGTTAAATCATCACCTTTTAAATTTTTCATAGCATATTGAGCCATTGTTGCTAACTCTTGACTTTAGTTCCAAGTTCAGCCATTTTTAGTCATATCTTTAGATTTAACTGCTGCTGCATAAGGCTCTAGATAGTTTTCATAAGAATCTACATACGCTTGAACATCTGCATTATCAAAAGAAGGTGTTTCATTTGAGCTTTCATCTGTAGTAGCCACATCACTAGCTACTGTATCAGTCATAACCTCTTCTGTAGTAGTACCATCTTCTACTTTCTCATCTTTAGCTCCTTCTTTACAAGAAACTGCAATTAAACTTATTAGAGCAATTGCGGATAATCCTTAAATTAATTTCATTTTTTGATTTATTATACTCAATAAAACGAAAGATTACAAACAAGATTTTTCTGTTTTTTATTCAATTTTTGTTGTTTTTACAACTTTATAGACATCTCCTCCAGCTATCTCATTAACAACTTCAATAATTTGACTTTTAGTTATTTTACTTCCATCAAACGATACAATACCTTTTTTATCCTCAAAACTAACTTTCACAGACTTTACCCCTTTTTTCTTTGACAACTTTGATTGAATTGTTCTAGCACAACCTATTTCACAAGTCATCCCTTCAATTTCTAATGAAATTTTTTGTAAATTTTCTGTTGTTTGATCTTCGACTAAGACTTTTGTTTGTTCTGGCTTTGCTTCTTTATTTTCTGCTTTAGTATCGCAAGAAACAGAAAACAATACATATACTAATAAAACGATAATGATTTCTAAGTTTTTCATATGTTTAAATCTTATTTTTTCAGATATTATTACTGTTCGGTATTAATCCATTTTTTGTGTTGAAACTCAGAACATGTTCATTTCACACTCACCTTAAATTATTTAGTCTACAAATTTATAATTTTTAATATTATTCAGCTCGCTTTTGCAAGGAATATTTAACTCACAAAGAACGAACAACTACGCTGGTTTTTTATTTATCCGATCTATTATATAGGAAAAATTATTTACCCTAAAAAAACACTAATTAATTTAAACATCATTCAAATGGGTTCTTTAAGAGTTTCAACAACAACATTTGTTCTACTACCAGTTGGTTTTAAAAATTTATTCTATATCATAAAAAGGAATGGATACACATTACTATAACTACATTTATGTATTGTTATTAAGATAACACCACTGTAATTATAAAACTAGCCCAATGAACTGAATTATTTTTGATGAATTTGGCAAACTACCTACCCTTCTCTAATCTATTTAACCCTCTTAGCAGTATTAGGTTCTGCATTCTCAACCTTTATATTTAATCGTTTGGTACAAACATCATCACCTATATTTTCTTCATCTGTCACTTATTTGACACCTATTGTCGCTATTTTTTGGGGAGCTTTAGACGGCAAACAATTAATCTCAATTCAACTCTTTGCAGGTATAGTAATACTTTTGAGTGTGTATTTAACCAACCGAAAATAGCGAATGAGAAATTTTAGTCCTTTCTAGCTAAAAAAACTTTTCAACTTGCAGATTATTTATAAAAATGAAGTATATTTGCACTCGTTTTTCTCTAAGAGAAAATTAATTTTTATAAAAATATAGTATATGTACGCAATTGTAGAGATAGCAGGGCAGCAATTTAAAGTTGCTAAAAACCAAAAGGTTTTTGTACATCGTTTACAAGACAAAGAAGGTTCAAAAGTTACTTTTGATAATGTTCTTTTATTGGATGATGGCAAAGTAATCCTAGGTGCCCCAGTTATAGAAGGTGCAGCAGTGACTGCCAAAATTTTAAAGCACCTAAAAGGTGATAAAGTAATCGTTTTTAAGAAAAAGCGTAGAAAAGGTTACAAAGTAAAAAATGGTCATCGCCAATATTTATCTGAAATTCAGATTGAAAGTATTGTAGCGAGTGGTGCTAAAAAAGCTCCTGCCAAAAAAGCTGAACCTAAAAAAGAAGCTCCTAAAGCTAAAGTAGCAGCAAAAAAAGAGGTTGCTCCAAAGGAAGTTGTAGCTAAAAAAGCTCCTGTTAAGGCTAAAGCAACTAAAGCTGATGATTTAAAGAAAGTTGAAGGTATTGGTCCAAAAATTGCTGAAATTTTTGTCGCTAATGGTATTGATACTTTTGCTAAATTAGCTAAAGCTTCTCAAAAAGATTTGAAAGCTATTTTAGAAGCTGCAGGTTCAAGATATGCATCTAAAAACCCAGGTTCTTGGCCAAAACAAGCTAAAATGGCTGTTGAAGGTAAATGGGATGAGCTAAAAAAATGGCAAGATGAAACAAAAGGTGGTATTGAAAAATAAAACCTCAAAAAATATTTAATAATCATATTTGTCAGTAATGACAAGTTTAAAATTATAAATTATGGCACATAAAAAAGGTGTAGGTAGTTCTAAGAACGGTAGAGAATCAGAATCGAAACGACTTGGCGTTAAAATTTTTGGAGGTCAAGGTGCTATTGCAGGTAATATAATTATCCGTCAAAGGGGTACAAAACATCATCCAGGTGAAAATGTATATATGGGCAAAGACCATACTTTACACGCTAAGGTTGATGGTATTGTGAAATTTACCAGAAAAAAAGACAATAGATCTTATGTTTCTATTATGCCAATTGAAGCTTAATAAAAACTCAAATACATTAAAAGCCCTTACTGTTAATTAGTAAGGGCTTTTTTATTTTATAAAACCAATTAACTTTTTTACATTCGCTTTACTAGATTTAGTAAACCTATGTCTCTTAAAATTAATTAGAATTTGAGCACTTTACAACGCTTTTTCAAAGACACCATTATTTATGGAATTGCTGCCGTTCTTCCAAGAGCCATAAATATACTGCTCACTAGACTGCATACTGAGAAGTTAGAGTCAGATAAATTTGCTGAGAACACTTGGTATTTTGTCTTTGCTGCCTACTTTATTGCCTTTTTAACTTTAGGTTTAGAAACTTCGTTCTTTAGATTTTTTTCGAAAGAAAAAGAAAAAGGAAAAATTGTTTCTACATCATTTATAACTTTATTAATTTCTACAGCTGTATTTTTGAGTGTTCTTTTAATTTTCAATAATTTTTTTGCTAATTTATTAGGTTTTAGCAATCCGCTACACTTAAAAATATTGACTTTTGTAACTGCCTTAGATTTATTAGTAGTTATTCCTTATGCCTATTTAAGAGTCACCAACAGACCTTTAAAATTTACTTTTTATAAAGTTTCTAATATTATTATATATGCATTTTTTAATCTTTTCTTTTTATGGTTTGTGCCTTATGCCATAAAAAATAATATAAGCTTACCTAGTCTTATAACAGAATCTTACCAAACTACACCAAAAGTAGTGTACATCTTTATTGCCAATTTAATGGCGAGTTTAGTCACATTTTTAATGCTCTTACCATCTATGTTTAAATTCGGTTTTGAATTTGACAAAAAAATACTTCAAAAAATGTTAGTTTACGGTTTACCAATTATGATAGGAAGCTTGGCATATGTTACCAATGAAAATTTGGACAAACTTTTATTAGTCAATGAAATTGGTAAAGATCAAATGGGCATTTATGCCGCTTGTTATAAGTTAGGTGTGTTTATGGTTTTATATGTCATGGCTTTTAGATTGGGTGCTGAACCATTCTTCTTTAATCATGCAGAAAAGGCTAATGCAAAAGAAACCTACGCCAAAATATTGACTTGGTTCACTATTGTTGGCTCTATATTTATGCTAATTGTAGTCGTTTACATTCATTTATTTGCTGGTATCTTATTAGGTAAACCCGAATATTATCAAGCTCTATCTATAGTACCTATTATTTTATTAGCAAATTTACTTTTGGGTGTTTACAACAACTTATCAGTATGGTACAAACTGACTGACAATACCAAATACGGTATGTATTTTTCAATTTTTGGTGCAGCTCTGACAATTATTTTTAATCTTATTTTTATTCCTAAAATCGGATTTATGGCTTCTGCATGGGCAACATTAATTGCTTACAGTGGCATGACTTTGATGTCCTATTTTTACGGTCAGAAGCATTATAAAGTACCCTATAACATCAGTAAAGTTTCTTTATACATTCTAGTATCATTTGGGTTGTCTGTATTGTCCTTTTATCAATTTGAAAAAAATTATTATATTTCAACACTATTTATTGTAGCCTATATTTCATTCATCTTATTCA
>JAMONB010000010.1 GCA_027066745.1 Flavobacteriaceae bacterium | reverse complement strand
GCTCTTTCAGAATGCATGGGTACTGATAGTTCATAACAAATTGCTAGAGCAATTGATTCACCATAAATTAGATTGATCAAATTATTTCCACTAATAAAAAATTCTTCTTCACCAGAATGTAAATACTGCTTAAAATAAATTTGCCTTTCTTTATTAGGATGAAAAATAAGCATGCTAATACATACTCCTGAACCTTTTTTTATGGGTAAACCAACCCCTATTATAATCTGATCAACACTACTTATTTTTTGAAAATCATCAAATCGAATATCATCTTTATCCACTGCTAGTTTTTGTGCCAACTCAGGTTCATACCCTGTCAATGATAATTCAGAAAAAATAATCACATCTGTTTCTTCAGAAACAGCTAGTTTTATCATTTTAATATGATTCTCAATATTTCTTTGAATATCTCCTTTAATAGGTTTTGTTTGTGCCACACAAATTTTCATAAGCTTGATAATTATTACTAAATCTACCTTACTATCTAAAATAGATGTTCATTTTTAAGATAATTACAGACTATCAACAAACAGTAAAGAATACATTACTGGATTCCTGCCTACGCAGGAATGACAATTAAACAGGCTCCCCATTTAAATCAAAATCGCCTGCTTCAATAATCTTAACATTTACAAACTGCCCTAATTGCACATAGTACTTGGTTGCATCAATAATAACATCATTATCTACATCAGGCGAATCAAACTCTGTTCTTCCAAAAAAGTAATTTCCTTCTTTTCTATCAAATATACATTTAAATATCTTTCCTACTTTTTCTTGATTGAGTTCAAAAGAAATTTGGCTTTGAATTTCCATAATTTCAGCAACACGTTGTTCCTTTATATCTTCTGGCACATCATCAATCAGCAGGTATGCATGTGTATTCTCTTCATGAGAATACGCAAAAGCACCCAATCTATCAAAACGAGTATCAATTACCCACTGTTTCAATTCTTCAAAAATAGCATCAGTCTCGCCTGGGTATCCTACAATTAAGGTTGTTCTAACTGCCATATTTGGCACAGTATTTCTAAATTCACTCAATAGCTTTACTGTTTTATCATGCGTTGTACCACGACGCATAGAGGTCAAAATTTCTGTATTGATGTGCTGTAATGGAATGTCTAAATAATTACAAATTTTAGGCTCATTATTCATCACCTCTAAGACATCTAAAGGAAAACCTGAAGGAAATGCATAATGCAACCGAATCCATTCTACACCTTCTACTTTAGCCAATTCTTTCAACAAGTCAGCCAAAGCACGCTTTTTATAAATATCTAATCCGTAATAGGTTAAATCTTGTGCAATTAATATCAACTCTTTAACTCCACTTTCTGCCAAAGTTTCAGCTTCTTTTACAATATTTTTAATAGGTGTTGATTTGTGTTTACCTCTCATTAAAGGAATTGCACAAAAAGAACAAGGTCTATCACAACCTTCTGCAATTTTTAAATAAGCATAATGTTTGGGTGTTGTGGTCAATCGTTCACCGATTAGCTCATGCTTGTAATCGGCTTCTAATACTTTCAATAAATTTGGTAAATCATGCGTACCAAAATAGGCATCAACATCTGGAATTTCTTTTTCTAAATCTGGCTTGTATCGCTCACTTAAACAGCCCGTAACAAAAATTTTATCAACTTCACCTTTTTCTTTTTTATGAGCATAATGCAAAATGGTATTGATCGATTCTTCTTTTGCTTTACCTATAAAACCACAAGTATTGATAACTACAATATTTCCTTCATCTTCTATATCTTCATGAACCACCTCTTTACCATTGGCTTTCAATTGCCCCATTAATATTTCAGAGTCATAAATATTCTTAGAACACCCTAAAGTAACAACATTAATTTTATTTTGCTTTGTAGATTTTGTACGCATTGAATGGTTTATTTACGAAAAAATAATTTTTAAACTATTTCGCAAAAGTACATTATATACCAGTTCAAAACCTCAAATGTCATATAAAAATCAACATCTCTTCATTCTATTCTAAAACTTCAGAGAGGTTCTCTAAATTAGAGCAATCTTTTACATTGAAAAGCTCAATAATTAGTTTTTGATACTTTTTTTTATCAAAAAATCACTAGAACTGACATTTTGGAAGTTATTTATAGATGTACACTAGGTAAAAACATTTTATATAAGTCCTCTTCTTCTGGCTTCTTCAATCATCTCCTCATCATTAGCTTTTTCAATATTTAAAAGAGTTTTAATGTTCAGTTTTCTTTTTTCAACTGTACTCAGAGATAGATTCACATAACTAGGAAGATCTTTGGTTTTTGCTCCAGTAGAAAGATGGAAAATAATTTTTCTATTTACATCATCTAATATGGGGTCTTCTGTTTTTATAGCTTGATTTCTAAAATATTTCATTATTGTTGTACTATAATAAGGAGGGTTCTTCATTATAGTCTCAAATGCAAGTGCAAAATATCTTGATTTTAAGTCGTTTTTTGACATAAAACCATCAGGATTCGCATTTTTTAGGATATTATGAATACGTGAATCTTGCTTATACATCGTAAAAATTGCTATTTTAGTTGTAGGTGACACTTTCTTTGTATACACAGCTAAATCTTCACCTGAAACAATTTTACCATCTGAGGTTGCCGGCATACTTACATCAAAAAATATAACATCATAAGGTTTCTTTTTTAATGAATCATTAATTATTTTTAGTCCACTGTCACAATCAACAGCAGTATCAATTGTAAATTCATAATGCTCTAAACCTTTTACAGTAAACATAATTATAAGTGCTTCTACAATAGCTGGGTGATCATCAACAATCAATACATGAATCAGTTCTTTCATTTTAATAAAAGTAAAATTAGGTTGTTTTAAAATTAGATTTTTTAAAAGGGATTTCAATAAATATTGCTGTACCTTGATTTGGTTTTGACTCAATATTTACTGTACCATTAAAATTTTTAACTCTAGACTTTATGTTCTTTAAGCCAATACCTTTACTCTTGGTATCAACATCAAAGCCTTTTCCATTATCTCTAATGGTTAAATATAATAAATTTTTATCACTTTTAAACAAGACCTTTACATGTTTTGCTTTGGCATACTTATTTATATTCTGTATCGACTCTTGAATAATACGATACAAATTCATTTTTAAATCTCCTTTTATCTCTTCCCAAATTATATTTTTATCACATTTAAAGTCATAGCTGAATTTAGACACTAAACTTTGCTTTTCTAATAAATTTTCTACCAATTGTATATAACCAATATCAGCATCTAAAGATTTTTCATGCAATCTGTGTGAAACATCTCTTAATTCTTCTTCTATATCTTGCAAGTCATCAAGATATTTTTCTCTCTTTAAAATAGTTGCCTCATCTGTCTTATCATTTAAGGTACCTAAAATTAGTCTTGCACCTAAAATCTTACCCAAAACCCCATCATGTAATTCTTGTGAAATTCTCTTTTTTTCATTTCGTCTCCCTTCATCAACTTTATCTTGTTGGTTGAGCATTAAATTATAAATTTCTTCATTAGCTATTTGCTGTTGTCGTTCTAACCTTAACTTAGTATTTTTAAATCTTTGGGTTACAATAACGTAAACCAAAACTAATAAAGCTGTCAAGATACCTGCATAAAGGAGAATACGCTTATTTCGTTCACTTAACATCTCGTTTTCTTCTATAAATTCATTAGTTTCAAAACGAATACGTGCAAATTTATTACGAATGGCTCTTTCTTGCTGTTGCAAACTATCATTTAATTGTATATACTGACTTGTATAGGTATAACCATTTTTCTTATCTAGTTTAGAAAGCAATAGTAAAGCTGTTAAAGTATTTTTATGGTTTTTCGAGTGAATAGCCAAGACTTTTGCTTCATTTGCCAATCGTAATGCACTCAATGTATCTTTAGTTGTGGCTTTAAATTCTGCCAAATGCAATTTACTAACAATAATTCCTGATACATCATAAATACTGTCTCTAATTTTTAATGCTTTATAAAATAAATTTTCGACCTCAACGGTATCGTTTAATTTGTACTTACTATATGCCAAATTATCTAGTAACATGGCAAATAATTTGATGTTATTTATTTTTAATTTATTCTCATTTAATGCTTGTAGGTAATACCTGATTGCTTTTTTATAATCATTTTTGTTTTCATGAACCACCCCTATATTATTTAATATATTTGATTTAAAGGTATTTTCACTTTCTATATTTTCTTCATAGTCTAAGGTCTTGTTATGGTAAAACAGAGCCTTATCATATTCTTTCAATTCATTGAATATGACTCCTAAATTATTATAGCATTTGTACAACCAATAATTTTTTTTCAAAGGCTTTAACAATTGTATTGCCTTTATGGTAGTTACCTCACTACCAATATAATCTTTAGAGCCTGATTGAATAATTGCCATATTTAACAACATTCTACCAGAGCGAATATTATCATTTAAACCTTCATAAATTTTTTGTGCTTTTGAATAAGCATAA
>JAMONB010000009.1 GCA_027066745.1 Flavobacteriaceae bacterium | reverse complement strand
TGCTTTTATAATTTGATGAATATTTTCAATATTGTTTTCTGTATTATAGGTATGTGCAAAAATATAGGCATGGTTTTTAAAATGGTTAATTGCAATAATATTTTGGTAAACGGCATAATAAATATCAGGAATCTCTAAAGAATTTTCTTTTTTTAAAATTTTAATATCCTCAAAATATCGTACAGCATCGTATGTAGTATAGCCAAAAATACCGTTGTTTATAAATTTAAAGTCTTCCTTTTTTTCAACTTCAAATCGTTTAGAAAACTGATGAATAACATTTGGAACATTTGTACTTGTACCAATTATTTGTTCTTCAATACTTCCATCAGGAAAGGTTTGTGTAATTTTTTCATGTTCAACTTTAATAGATGCTATCGGATTGAAACAGATATAAGAAAAACTATTGTCATTACCATGATAATCACTACTCTCTAGCAAAATACTATTAGGGTAACGGTCTCTAATTTTCAGATAGACACTTACTGGCGTAATGGTATCTGCTATTATTTTTTTGTGATGGGTATTGAGTATATATTTTTTCATTTTATGAGATGCTGAACTTGTTTTAGTATGACGTAAACTGAAAAAGGCTTGTCGTGATTGACAAGCCTTTTTTATATTTTTATTTTAAATACAATTATTAGGATTACTTCACGAATGTTGAATTTCGAGAGCACCACCACCAATTTGTATTTAAAACTGTATTCATGTTTAATTTGATTTAGACAAATGTAATCATTTTTTTGAATTCACAAAATATAATGTAAATTCTTATTTTATGGAACTAATTGAACTTCTTTCCAAGCAGTACCATTATGAAAATACAGTTTACCATCAGTATTAACATACAAATCTCCTAAAGCACCTGCTGCTGGTGCTGCAGCTTGAGGTTCTAAACGCATAGCTCCACTAATATGTACTTTTTGTTGTGGTGCTTCAATACCTACACCTATGTTTCCAGCAAAATAAGAATCTGCAACAGTTTCTGAGTAAATAGCAAAATTATCAGCAGTCCCTTTATTAAAACTATTATTTATATAAATTGCATAACCATTGGTTGTAGTTCCTGTTCCTAAATGCTGTAGATACAAGCCAACTGCATCAGCTATTGTTCCATTATTTGTAACAGAACCAACTACTCCACTAACAAAACCCATACTTCCATAATTCTCAATTTCTCCCCAAGAACCAAATCCCTGAGAAACAGTTCCTCCAGTAACTTCTTCAGTACCATTCGCTACCGTACCTCTAGACCCAATTGCAAAAGCAATGGTACCTGTACTTGCATTACCTGCTGTACTGGTAGATCCAAAAGTTGATATGCTCTCACCATTCCCTTCATATATAGCACTTACAACAACTGGTACATTATGGTTAGTTGTTGTTGTTTTACCTTCTACATACAACTTATGAGCAGTTGAAAAATTATTTAAACCTATACCGACTCTATCTGCGTAATAAGCAATATCAGGTGAAGCTCCATCGACAAATTTACCTCCTCCAGTAACTTCTTTCCATATGGTACCATCATTTGTCCATACAGATTTTGTTTCAGTATCATAAACTTGTAAGCCCATTGCTGGACTAGCTATTGCCGTTCTTTGTACTGTTGTCATTCTAGGCATTAAAAAACCTTTATCTGTTGCTGTAATATCTAATGCTGAAGAAGCATCTGGACTCGTAGTACCGATACCTACTTGAGCAAAACTTGCAAAAGATATTGCCAATACGAGCACTAGTGATTGTATATTTTTATTCATAACTATAAATTTATCTTATTTTACTAATATTTTTTTAACACCTTGTTTTCCTTCTTGTTCAAACTTTAAGAAATAAATTCCACTTTGTAAATTCGGTTTTAACAATTCTCCTTTACCATTTTGAGTCGTAATATTCTTAAATGCTTTTATTTTTCTACTCATAAAATCATACAAAGTTACTTGCAGATTTTCTAAATTATTTGCAGTAAACTGAATGTTATTTTCAGTGCTCTCTATAGGGTTAGAAATAATACGAATCTCATTGGTTTGAAATAAATCATCAATACTAAGTACTGCTTGATGATCGATACCGAAGGTAAACTGTGTGAAATTTCCTAAAGTAATTTCATTAGCAGCATCACTAGTGACTGTACCATTTAAAAGATCTCCTGTTACCGTATTGGTATTTAACGCACTTGCTAAATCCCAAGTACCATTGTTGTACCCTACAATTGAAACTGAATTTAATACACCACCATTATCATTTACTAGAGATGTGATATCACTAGCGTTATTCCATGGTAAGGTGATTACCGCATTGCCTGACAATTTCCAAAATTCTTTAGTTGACACCGCATCAACAGCTGTTCCATTCGTTCCTGCTGTTGGAGTAGTATTAAAATAGGATACTTCCATAGTTCCTGTGTGATTTGCTGTAACAGGAGCATAAACACCATTATTACCTATAGGTAATTTCGTAGTTCCATCTCCGTAAGCAATCACTTTTCCATTGACGTATTCGCTAAGCGAACCCCAATCTGTTCCAGCTTCTACAGAAAATATTCCTGTAGAACCTAATGTGACAATTGTATTGTTTGTAGTAAAGGGCATTCCCTTTCCTAAATAAAATTCTGCATTGTCACCCACATACAATTCTTGTGAATGTGTGACCTGCATAGAAATACCAACAACACAAATTAGTGTAAAAAGTTTATTCATAAGCATTTAAGTTTTGTAAAGGATTCATACAAAAGTATATAATTATCCACATATATAACAATTATCTATTGTTTAATCCTACTAGATTATGGTTATTATTTTACTAATTCTCTATAGAACTCACTAAATTTGGACACTCAAACAGACGAATTATTTATATTTTATTTTAAAATAAATAATAATGATAGATAATACTGCGGTAACAGCATTCGCAACTATCATAGCTATACTATGTGTTACTACACCATAGGTAAACCAGAGCATAACACCTATAAAAAAAAGGAAGAACATCGTTAAGGATAGATTTTCAGCAGATTTTGTTTTCCAAATTTTATATACTTGTGGAACCAACGAAGCTGTTGTTAAAACACCTGCAAGTAAACCGACAATTTCTATATTTGCTATCATCCTACAATATTTACAATTTTACCTGGTACTACAATTACTTTCTTAGGTGTTCTGCCTTGTAATTGTGCCTGTGTTTTTTCGTGTGCCATAACCGCTGCTTCAATTTCATCTTTACTTAAATCTAAGGATAACTCCATGGTAAAACGCATTTTACCATTGAATGAAATAGGATAGTTCTTAGAACTTTCTACCAAATACTTCTCCTCAAATTTAGGAAAAGGTGCTGTAGAAATAGATTCTGTATGACCCAATTTATTCCATAATTCTTCTGCTATATGCGGTGCATAGGGCGAAATTAAGATGATTAAAGGTTCTAGAATTTCTCGAGAATGACATTTTTGTGCCGTTAACTCATTTACAGCAATCATAAAAGTAGAAACCGAAGTATTGAAAGAGAAATTCTCAATATCTTCTGCTACTTTTTTGATGGTTTTGTGGAGGGTTTTTAATTCCTCCCCCAACCCCTCCGAAGGAGGGGAGCTCGTTACGTGAAAAGCTCCATCTGCTCCACTGTGATACAGCTTCCACAATTTCTTTAAAAAACCATGTACTCCTGTAATACCAGCGGTATTCCAAGGCTTGGCTTGTTCTAATGGTCCTAAAAACATTTCATAAAGTCTCAAACTGTCTGCTCCGTATTGCTCGCAAATGGCATCTGGATTGACCACATTGTATTTGGATTTTGACATTTTTTCGACTTCGCGACCAACGATGTATTTATCATTATCTCCATCAATAATTTTCCCGTTTTCTCCAATAAAAATGGCGTCTTTATATTCTGGTCTCCAGTTTTTAAAAGCTTCGATATCTAATTCGTTCGAAGCGTTTACAAATGATACATCAACGTGAATTGGAATAAATGTTGTCAATTCTATATCCTGTTTTACATCTGCATGACCATACTTTTTATATTTTTTAATCTCATTATTAATTATTGAATTAACAATATTGTCATTTTTACCTATTAAAGCTTTATCATATGATGCTTTAGGTATTATATATCTTTGAGGAGGGAAAATATCTTTATCGGAATTTAGATTTTTTAACCCTACGCCAAAGCCGTAAACAAACGCACTCGTCCCCAAGATCATGCCTTGGTTAATCAGCTTTTTTGCATATTCATCTACAGGTACAATGCCTTTATCGAATAAGAATTTTTGCCAAAAACGGGAGTATAATAAATGCCCTGTGGCATGTTCGCTACCGCCTATATATAAATCGACTTCTTTCCAGTAATTGACTGCCTTTTGAGAGAAAATTTCGGCTTCGTTATGGGCATCCATATAGCGGTTAAAGTAAAAAGAACTTCCTGCCCAACCTGGCATGGTGTTGAGTTCTAATTCCCCACCTAGCCTCCCCAAAGGGGAGGAATTTTCAAACTCCTCTTTAGATACTATTTTACCTTCGCCATTTTCTTCTAACCAATGC
>JAMONB010000008.1 GCA_027066745.1 Flavobacteriaceae bacterium | reverse complement strand
TCTATTGTTCTGTTTGTTACATTGTCTAAAAACATTTTATCGTGAGACACCAACATAATAGCCCCTGAATACCCTTTTAAAAACTCTTCTAACCAAATAATAGATTCAATATCTAAGTGATTAGTAGGCTCATCTAATAATAAAATATCATTATTCTGCAATAATAATTTTGCCAATTCAATCCGCATACGCCAGCCTCCAGAAAAGGTGTCAGTAAGTTGATTAAAATCTTCGCGTTTAAAACCTAGTCCTTGTAATATTTTTTCAGTATCTCCTTGGTAATTATAACCACCTATCAACTCAAAACGATGGGTTAACTCACTTAAATCTACCATCAATTGATGGTAAGATTCACTTTCATAATCGGTTCTTTCTACCAAAGCAATATTCACTTCTTCTAACTGCTTTTCAACCTTTTTTATTTCTGTAAACGCCTGATATGACTCTTCTAAGACTGTTCGCCCTAATACAAAATCAATATCTTGTTTTAAAAAACCTATGTTGATATCTTTTTCTAAGGCCATTGTGCCTTTGTCAAATTCTTGTTCTTTGGCAATTATTTTCAACAAGGTCGATTTACCTGCTCCGTTTTTACCAACTAGCCCTACTCTATTCCCTGCATCTAACTTAAAAGTGATACCAGAAAACAAATCTTCTCCTGCAAAAGAAACCGTTACATTATGTGCGTTTAGCATTTATTATCTTTTTTATGTAGCATTTACTACACCTATGTTTTTATAAAATTTTAACTTTGCAAATCTATCATTATTTTTAACAATAAAAATGCTAAAAAAAGGAACAAAAATTTATAGTATTATTAAAAATAAATGTCCGAAGTGTAACGAAGGTCATTTTTTTGAAGATAATAATATCTTACATCTAAAAAATATTTTAAAGATGCATAAGTATTGTCCTAACTGTGGATTCAAATATGAAATTGAACCTGGGTTTTATTATGGAGCTATGTATGTTTCTTACGGACTAACAGTTGGTGGTGCCATCACTACATTCGTTATTCTTTGGCTTCTAAGACTAGATTTACTCAGCATTTTTATTGGTATTTTCATAATGCTTATAGCTTTTATGCCATTGACATTACGACTTTCTAGATTACTTTATGGCAATATTTTTATTCATTATGATTCTGAATACAAAAATGAAGAAGGAATTAAACTAGCGAATAAAGAATAAAAAAATCCTCACTCTTAATCGCATTTAGCAGTTACAACCTCTCAAAAAAGAGGTGAAAAGGAAAGCCTAAAGGGGTTCTTTAGCTTCAAATCGGTTAAGATCAATTATAGCATCTAAAGCTTGATTGTTTTCTAAATACCCGTAGAGTTGTTTTGCTAGTTTCGGAGCTAACATCACTCCTCTTGTTCCTAATCCATTTAAAATTGACAATTGTTTGTATTGAGCATGCCTACCTAATATAGGTCGCCTATCTTTTACCGTTGGGCGAATACCCGCCGACTGTCCAACGACTTTATAGGGTACTGTCATTATTTTATTAAGCTTAGACAACAATTCTTCTTTGGCTTCTTCTGTAGGTATTAAGGTTTTGTCTGTCCAATTAAAGGTAGCTCCTATTTTGTAATGATCATCTCCTAAAGGCATAATAAAAATTGAAGATTTAATAATTACATCCAATTTTAACTCAGGAGCATAAATGGTCAATAATTCTCCTTTGGCTTCTTTTAAAGGGATGTCTTTAAAATAAGGGTTTTTTACTACGCCATATCCTTCACAAAACACCAGCTGTTTCGCATTAATTTTTTTATAGGTGATAGATTCATTTTGCAACTGAAGTGTTGTATAATCAAAACTTTCGTTTATCAATTGACTCTTATTATTAAGATAATTACGGTACGATTCTAATAAGACTTTAGTGTCTATTTTACCAGTATTGGTAATTTGACCAAAATCAAAAGGTGCATTTATATATTGATTGGTGTTTTTAATGACCTCAGCAATCATATAATCTTCAAAAAATGGCTTATCACAAGCATTGAACCAATTATTCTGTTCTTCAACAGAGGTGAAAATTCTATAAATATCAATTGGAAAATTAAATTGAGTACTCAACTTCTCTTCTAAAGATTTATAAAAAGGAATTGCTATTTTCAATTGATCTAAAGCATCCCAAACAGGAGTAAAACGCTTTAAAATTACAGGGTTATAAACTCCACCAGCAACTAATGATGAATTTTGAGAGTTGTCTTCAAACACCACAAAAGATTTATGATTCCGTTCTAATTCTTCTGCAAAAGCTAAACCTGCCAAACCTAAACCTACAATAATATAATCTACATTCATAAAGCAAAGGTAATTATAAAAAGTAAAAACCTATTATTGACTTGAACAGAAAACAACTACAAAATAACCAAGTTAAATCGGATTAACACCCCTAAAGTCCCCTCAAGGGGACATTCCTAACACTACTGTTTTTAAAATTTTATTGATTTTCAAGTGTTAATACGCATGTAAATTTTTGATAAAAAAAAACTCCTACTCAATAAAGAGTAGAAGTTTTTTAGATATACTATGGTGATCTTTTTAATAATTCCACATATCTAGTTCTTTATTTCTAATATCCTCTTTAAGTCTATCAGCTTCTAGAACTTGGAATAAAGCATTTCCTTTTATATATTCAGCAACATCTCTATTACCATATATATTTTCTTCTCTATAAATACTTGCCACAAAACGACGTGCATTTAATAAATGATCATAAGAAATTGGGAAAGCTGAATTTTTATTATTGAAAACTTTCATTCTATGAGTTAAATTTCTTGCCCCTGGATACCAGATCCAAAACAATTCAACTAACTCATCATCTGCACCACCTTGATCCATAAAGTTAACATCTGGTGCAACTGGTGCAATACCTAATAATCGGTATTTTAACTCACCTTGTCTCTTATCGAAATACCACACGCCTTTAATTTTAAGTCCTGTAATATCTCCTGAAGTCAAATTAGTTACATCAACATACTCTTCATATTGATCAGCTCCAATTGTTTCACCGTCATTTAACAAATCATACAAAGCATCACTGGTGTCAATTCTAGACATACGACCTTGAATTTCTTTATAAGTTAACTTATTTTCGAAATAAGAATCGTCATACACATCTGCAATTTCTCCACTTTTAACGCCTCTTAATAAAGTGTCATAAAGAGACCTTCTATTAGAGCTAATGTTGTTGGTGTCTATTGGATAGTAGAACGGTAAATTGATTTTCTCATTCAAGTCAATATATTCCCAAACAACTTTAGACCAAAGGATATCTCTATCATCTATATAACCGTAAGGTAATGGTCCGTCATTATCAGCTGCTAATTGTTCAACAGTTTTCATTCCAATTTCTTCAGGAATGGTCGCGTTTAACAAGTTAGCTTGTGCGTATATTGAACTTGTTGCCAATACTGCAACGCACACTACTAAAAAACCTCTTAAATTCATAATATTAATTTTAATTTGTTATTTGTACATTAAGGCCACCTACTTTTCTCAAGTAGTAACCACTGTTACCAGCTAACGATGCTTTTACATCAAATATTGTAATCATATCGCCTTTTCTTGCTTTACCTAAAGCTCTTATAGCTGCAGAATTGAATTTTCTACCTCTAATAATTACTGTTGGAGAACCTGGTACTTTAACACTAAAGCCAGATACATTGATTTTTAAATCAAATTCAAAGTCAGGTATTAATGCACTAATCGTCATTTTCTGTAAAGAAGTTTTAGGCATTTTTACAGTACCCCATTGGTTACCTCTTACGGCTGCCATTGGTGCTGGTATACTTTTAATTCTAAATATTTGACCAGAAGTTACAGATGTACCATCAGGCATCTTACCTGTAACATTAATTTTAACTGTTTTACCTTTACCTGGACTCATCACATACTTACCTAAGCCTGAAACTTTACGTAAACCAGGTGTATTACCCACTGTAATAGAATTGTCTGGTACACCAGGCATAGAAATTGTCATAGGGTTTTGAACACCTCTATATACAATATTCATTTTATCTGCTGAGATTACTGCACTGTTAGGTTTAGCAACTACAGCATACTTAGATTGAATAGGTAGTCTAATTAAAGAATCACCTTCTTTAAAGATAAATTCACCTTTAATTTCATTCTCACCTACATTACCTGCTGGAAATTCTAATATAGCTCCACCATCTTTAATGTTTGTAATTTCTTTACCGTTTACAATAACTTTAGTAGGTTTTAAACTAGCGTCATAACGACCTAATACTATTTTACCTTTAAAATTAGCCCCTTGTAAAGTTGCTGGTGATTCAGGAATTAAAATAGTGGTGTAATTTGACATTGACACATCACTTTCTAATTGACCTTGTACCATTGCTGTTAACATTTCTGCTTCGGTAGTTTTAATGTCAGCTTGAATTTGTGAAAGGTTAGTAACCGTAGTTATTAAAGGAAAACCTTCATAACGGTTTTTCAACCATGGTTGAGTACCTTCTTCTAATTTCTGATCAGAAGTATCAAAACGAGTATTCAAACTTGAAATAATACCTGTAAACTCTTTTTTCTTTTGAGCTTTCTTTAAAATTCCTGCTACTTTAGTTCTAAAGTTATTAATTTTATCTACAAACGCTTTACCTTTTTCCGTGTACTCTTCTCCTTTAAAGAAGTAAGTATCTCCAGCATCAGTACCGTCCATAGACTCATAATTACCTTTGTCTTCAACTTTAACAGTCAATTCATCTTTCATAGTTTCAATAAAAGCATTGAAATCTTGTGATAAAACCTTTACATTATTAGCTTCCTTATTTAGGTCACTAAATTTTTCGGGTTGATCTGATGCTTTTGTAGCTAAACTAGCATACGTTGCACCATTTTTATTGTCCGCTGACACATTTGCTTCTGTCAGTTTTTCGTTCATGATACCAAAAGCAGATAACACTTGTTTTGACATATTCATTGCTAACATCGCAATAAATACCAAATACATTAAGTTAATCATTTTCTGCCTTGGTGATAATTTGCCTCCTGCCATTTTTTCTAATTAGGTTTTAGTTAATAGTTCGATTTAAAAAATACTAATTAGCTCTGTTTGATGACATTGCTGACAACATACCTCCATACACGCCATTAAGTGATGATAAGTTAGTTGCTAAAGATTCCATTTGATCTTTTAATCTTTCAGTGTTTTCAGCGACAGCCTCACTCATTTCAGCTTGTTTCGATGCACTATCAAATTGCACTTTATATAAGCTATTTAAAGATTCCATATTACTAGCAGCCAATGTTAATTGCTCACTATATTTACTTGTTGCAGCAACTGAATCTGCAGCAGGTCCAATATTTTCAGCGGCACCAGCAAAATTTTGAATACTAGAAGATAATCTACTCATCATTTCAGAATCAAGATTTGCTTCAGCTAACATCGTGTCTAATTTTGAAGATAATAAACCTTCAGCGTCTCCACCACCAGCTATTTTATCTAAGCCTTCACCTCCTGCTAATTCAGGATATACTAAAGACCAGTCTAATTCTTCTTCTACTGGCTCAAATGCAGAGATGAAAAATATTGCTGCTTCTGTTAACAGTCCTATTGTTAACATCACACCACCTGTTAAAGGTCCGATGCTAAAGTGTAAGATTTTGAATAACGCACCTACTAATACTACTGATGCTCCCATACCATAAACGAAGTTCATGATTTTTTTCTGTTTAAGTGATCCTGCCATAATTTCTAATTTTTTTTTTGTTAATTTTAATATTGGGTTAATTTAATTCTATTAATTTTTACTGTGTTATTAAACTTTAATTATATGCTATTATTGTATTGTAATTAATTTTTATTATTCATTTTTGTACCCATGTAGTCTTGTACAGTTCTGAAACCGATATAACTTCTAGCTGAGTCGCCATATTCATAATCTCTTGTACTCACTTCTAAGAAATAAGCTACATCTTTCCAAGAACCTCCACGAATTACTTTTCTTTTATTCGTGTCATCATCAACATTAGGATTCATTGTAGACCCTAAGTAATAAGACACTGGGTTATATGCTGTATTTGTCCATTCAGAAACGTTTCCTGCCATTTGATAAAGCCCATAATCATTAGGTGTAAACTCTTTAGCTTCAATAGTATACAGAGCTCCGTCAGCTGCATAATCTCCTCTAGCTGGTTTAAAATTTGCTAAGAAACATCCTCTATCATTCAAGGTATAAGGACCTCCCCATGGATATTTTGCATATTCCAACCCTCCACGAGCGGCATACTCCCACTCAGCTTCAGTTGGCAACCTAAAATTAGGTACTTTACCTCCACTTTTTTTATTGGCTAAATATCTATTTTTCTTTTGACTTCTAAAGTCACAAAAAGCTTTGGCTTGCTGCCATGTTACACCAACAACTGGATAATCATTATAAGCTTGATGCCAAAAATAATCTTGGTGCATTGGGTCATTATAAGAGTAATTGAAATCTCTTACCCATACTGTAGTATCAGGATAAACCGCAACAACATTCTTTTTAATAAAATCTTTTCTATTACTACTATTTCTTGCTGCACCTTCTCTATCAAAAGTAAAATATAAATAATTTAATTTCTTGGTATCTATAATTCTTTTACCATCAAACACTTCTGTAATTGGTAAGTATAGACTATCCATTGCTTCTGCATAACTTGCATCTGGATATTCAGCAACATTCCAAACCAGTTTCGGATCCCAGTTTAAAGCTTTACCTTCTGTAGGTGAGTTTAAATCGCCCAAACTACCATAATTATCCATCATATATTTATAATAAACATTGGCTGTTGTATCAGGTTCAGCAAATTTATATTTTGAAATTCCTGTTCCGTCTCCTCCACTTGAAGCAGTATCATCTAAATCTGCACTTGCAGCTCCAAAACCTTGCTCTTCTGCTAAAATTGCTAATTGAGTTCTTACAATAGAGTCTCTAACTCTAACAACAAACTCTCTATACTCACTATTAGTAATTTCTGTTTCATCCATATAAAATGGTCTAACAGTTACTGTTCTTGAAGGTGTATTTAATGCACCAGCAATATCTTCTTCAGTTTTACCCATAGTAAAAGCACCACCTTGAATTAAGGTCATTCCTAATGGTTTTTCTGGGAAAAATTTCTTTTTAGACCTAACGCCTGTTAGCTCTCCTTTGTCACTAGACCCACAACTGGTTGCTAGAGCAAATACAGCAAGTAAAAAATAAACGGTTATTTTTCTCATAATGTTAATTTATTATCCCATTAATATATGGGAACAATATTATTGTTTTAGTAAAAACTATTTTAGTTAAAAACGGTTTTGATTTCGTAGAATCAATTTAAGAACGTGAAAAAATACTATTTAGTGTGTAACTAATTTAATTTTCTGAAAGTTTTCCACCATCTTTCGGGAATAACTTGATTACCTGTTCTCAAATAATCTTGATACGTACAAGGTATTAACGTATGCTTTGTAGTTTTATTATTCGGATGCTCAACTTCCATCCACCATCTGTCACTTTTATTACTTTTGAAGAAATTAATAACAGTATCATCTATAGGTACAATATATTTTTTATAGGCTGTTTTTGAAGCAAAAGGATATTCATTAATTCTGAAGTTATACCCTTCAATAAAATACCAAATCATTTGGGCAATTAAATGTGCCGTCTGGTCTTTTTCATCTAATTTAGGATTGTATTCATAGATACCAAACGAAGATACCTTATCACTAATACCTGCATATCTAGAAATAGCACATATTGCTTCTCCATAAAATCCGTTAGGTACAGCATTATTATTTGCTGGTGCCTCTGCTCTTCTTACTGCACCAATATCAATACTTACAACATCAGTATCTCTAAGTATAGGTTCAACTAACTTTACATCATTTGTAATTTCGCCCAATCTATAAATGTCAAAATATAATTTTTCAAGTAAATCTATTTCTTCTTGAGAATTAAAATAGGTTTGATAACCAATATTACTATAGTTAAATAGATTACTCGGCTTTTCCATTACAATTTTGCTCAAATAGGAAACTGAAGAAATTTCATCCTCAATAGTACCCAAGTCAAATTTGGTATCTACAACAGTTAAATTTACTGATTGTTCTAATTGGTCGTAAGCTCTATAATTGGCATAAGTTAAATCTTGACCTCCTCCTATAATAATAGGTATAATATTTTCTTTTACTAAATGGCTAATAATTTCTTGAAGTACAAAATAAGTATCTTCTTCATCTTCCCCTTGAGGGATATCTCCTAAATCTATAATTTTAGAAAACCAATTACCAGGAAACAATTGATATAGATATTTTCGAATAACGCTATAATTTGTACCTGTCCCAAAATTATCTTCAGATCGTCTTCCATCAAGCACACCTATAATAGCTACATGTGCTCCTTCTAGGTCAGGTAATCCGTTTTGTTTTGAATGAATTTGAATACTTTTACCTAAAGACAGATTGGGTAATAATGCTAAATGTGCAATAACAGCTTCTTCTACAGGATTTAAAAATTCAAAACTCATATACTAATCAATTACTTTTTTTTAGTCGTCTTTTTTTTGGTTGCTCTTTTCTTAGTTTTTTTCTTTGGAGCTTTCTTTTCAATAATTTCTTGTACTTGAGCCAAGGTTAATTTTTCAGCTTTGGTAGTCTTTGGCAATTCAATTTTCAATTTACCTTTTATAATATTAAATCTACCCCAACGTGCTTTTTCAACTCTTATCCCTTCTTCTTCCCAATGATGAATAAGTTTATCAATTTCTTTTTGTTTTTTTATTTCGATCAACTCCTCAATATTTGCTTGCGTCAAATTATCGAAATCATATTTTTTATTGACATTGATAAAAATACTATTCCACTTTATAAAAGGGCCAAAACGCCCAACTCCCTTTTGCACAGGTAAACCTTCATATTCTGCAATTGGAGCATCTGCTTTTTCTTTTGCATCAATCAATTCTTCAGCACGCTTCATATCTACTTCCATTGGATTCTCTCCTTTACTTAAAGAAATATACTTTGCACCAAATTTTACATAAGGTCCAAATCTACCATTGGCAACAATCACTTCTTCTCCTTTATATTCACCTAAAGTTTTTGGTAATTTAAACAGATCCATCGCCTCTTCATACGATACTGTTTCAATAGTTTGATTGCCTTGTAAACTAGCAAACTTTGGTTTTTCTTCATCAGTAGCTTCCCCTATTTGTACCATAGCTCCAAAACGTCCTAAACGTGCATATACATTTTTACCCGACTCAGGGTCAACGCCTAAGAGGCGTTCTCCCTTGGCTCTTTCAGCATTTTCAGACACATCTTTTACTTTAGGATGAAAGTCAGTATAGAAGCTTTTAATCATAGAAATCCAATCTCCGTTACCATTTGCTATTTCATCAAAATCTTCTTCAACTTTTGCTGTAAAACCATAATCTAAAATGGTAGCAAAATGTTCTACTAAAAAATCATTTACAATTTTACCAATATCTGTAGGTACCAATTTCCCTTTGTCAGAACCAACTTTTTCTGAAAGCACTTGTTCATTTACAGTATTGTTTTCTAATCTTAACTCAGTATATTTTCTTTCAACACCTTCTACTGCACCTTTTACCACATATTCTCTACGTTGAATCGTTGAAATTGTCGGAGCATAAGTAGACGGACGGCCAATACCTAATTCTTCTAATCGCTTTACCAAAGAAGCTTCTGTAAATCTCCCTGGAGGTCGTGTATAACGTTCAGTAGCTGTAATATAATTACGTTCTAAAGCTTCATTTACAGAAAGTTTTGGCAACATTCCTGCTTGCTCTTCATCTTCATTATCGTTTCCTTCTAAATATACTTTTAAAAACCCTTCAAAAGTAATTACCTCTCCATTTGCAGTTAAGGTTTGCTGGTTTTTATTATTTGAAATTTTAACATTAGTACGCTCTAATTGAGCATCACTCATTTGAGAAGCGATGGTTCTTTTCCAAATTAAACTATACAGTCTATCTTCATCATACCCTAAAGAAACGGTATGACTACTCATAGTAGTTGGTCGAATAGCTTCGTGAGCCTCTTGAGCTCCTTTAGATTTCGATTTAAAATCTCTAGGATTGCTATATTCTGCACCATAAGATGACGTAATCTCTTCTTGAGCTGCAACTTTAGCATCATTTGAAAGGTTTACACTATCGGTTCTCATATAAGTTATGAGCCCTGCTTCATACAAGCGTTGGGCGATCATCATTGTTTTGGCTACAGGAAAATATATTTTTCGCGATGCTTCTTGCTGTAATGTAGATGTAGTAAAAGGTGCTGCTGGAGTTTTCTTTGCTGGTTTGGTTTGTAAATCAGCAACCTTAAATTCTGCATTTAAACATGAATTTAAAAATGTTTCTGCTTCAGCTTTAGAAGTAAAATTTTTAGGCAATTTTGCTTTAACTATTTTTCCGTTTGTGTTTTTGAATTCAGCATCAATTCGATAAGACGCTACGGCATTAAATTGCTCTATTTCACGCTCACGCTCAACAATTAGGCGTACAGAGACTGATTGTACTCTACCCGCTGAAAGACCGCCTTTTACTTTACGCCAAAGTACTGGTGATAATTCATAACCCACCAACCTATCTAATACTCTTCTTGCTTGTTGAGCATCAACTAAATTATAATTAATATCTCTAGGGTTTTCAACAGCTTTTAAAATAGCACTCTTAGTAATTTCATGAAAAACAATACGTTTAGTATTCTCTTTTTTTAGTTTTAATTGCTCCGCCAAGTGCCAAGCAATAGCTTCTCCTTCTCTATCCTCATCACTAGCTAACCAAACTATATCTGCTTTTTTTGCAAGGTCTTTCAATTTTTTTACTACTGCTTTTTTATCAGAAGACACAATGTATTTTGGAGAAAAATCACCTTCAACATCAATTCCTAATTCTTTAGATGGTAAATCTGCTATATGCCCATAACTTGATTCTACCTGAAAGTCTTTACCTAAAAATTTTTCTATGGTTTTTGCCTTTGCAGGTGACTCAACTATTACTAAATTTTTTGCCATATTCTTTAGTTCAATATTTTAAATTTAAGGATGAATCTTTAAATTCAAAAAGGTTTAAAATAGTTTATTGATTGACTATTTTGAGAATGCAAAAGTATATAGAATTTTTTAATATTGATTTTTTTATACCATTAATCGTATTTTTATCACTTTTACAAGATGTTAATTTTCTGCCAAATTGTCATAAAATATCGTTTTTGGTTGTATCTTTGCATTCCAACATTTCGAATAAGACTGATGCATATAGAAAAAATTATAGAGGAAGAAAAGCAAGGACAGTCCTTGGTTCACGAACAGAATGACAACAATCACAAAAAACTATTTATTGAAAGTTATGGCTGTCAGATGAATATGAATGATAGTGAAATTGTTGCTGCTATTTTAGCTAAAGAAGGATACAATACTACACAAGATTTAGAAGAAGCTGATTTGGTTTTAGTCAATACGTGTTCTATTCGTGACAAGGCAGAACAAACTATCCGTAAGCGATTACAAAAATACAATCGTGTAAAACTAAAAAAGAATAGAAAAATGAAAATTGGTGTGTTAGGCTGTATGGCTGAACGCTTAAAAACCAAATTTTTAGAAGAAGAGAAAATGCTCGACTTGGTAGTTGGACCAGATGCCTATCGTGATTTACCTGCTTTGGTTGAAGAAGTTGAAGCTGGTAGAAATGCTGTAAATGTACTGCTCTCTAAAGAAGAAACTTATGCAGATGTATCACCTGTTAGACTACAATCTAATGGCGTTTCAGCTTTTGTTTCGATTACTAGAGGATGCGATAATATGTGTACTTTTTGTGTGGTACCATTTACCAGAGGAAGAGAGCGTAGTAGAGATCCGCAAAGTATCATTAAAGAAATTAAAGACTTAAAAAATCAAAACTTTAAGGAAGTTACTTTACTCGGACAAAATGTAGATAGTTATCTGTGGTATGGTGGCGGACTCAAAAAAGATTTTGACAAAGCCTCTGAGATTGCCAAAGCTACTGCGGTAGATTTTGCTAGTTTATTAGACCTATGTGCTACAGAATTTCCGAAAATTAGATTTAGATCTTTTACTTCTAATCCGCAAGACATGAGCTTAGATGTCTTACATGTTACGGCAAAACACGATAATATTTGTAAATACATACACCTGCCTATTCAATCTGGTAGTACACGAATTTTAAATCGTATGAACCGCCAACATACGCGTGAAGAATATATAACATTGATTGATAATATCCGTAAAATTATTCCTGATTGTGCCATCTCACAAGACATTATTACTGGTTTTTGTGGTGAAACGGAAGAAGACCATCAAGAAACACTTTCATTAATGGACTATGTAAAATACGATTATGGATTTATGTTTGCCTATTCAGAAAGGCCTGGTACGTTGGCTGCCAAAAAACTCGAAGACGATGTACCTCTTGAGGTTAAAAAAAGACGTCTGGCAGAAGTTATTGCATTGCAAAGAGAGCACTCACATGTAAGAACTCAAGCTTTTGTTGGTAAAACTATGGAAGTCCTTATTGAAGGCACTTCAAAAAAATCTGACCAACATTGGAAAGGAAGAAATACTCAAAATACTGTGGCGATTTTCCCAAAAACAGGAAATGAAACTTTGGGTGATTTTGTGATGGTTAAAATTGAGGACTGCACAAGTGCTACATTGTTGGGTGCTGTTGTAAATAGAGAATAGAGAATAATTTTAGTGAAAATTAGTGAAATTTGTGTCTTAGCATGGAAAACTTACAAACTATAAAACAACGTTTTGGAATTATCGGTAACGATACCCATTTAAATAGAGCTTTAGAAAAAGCCATACGAGTTGCACCAACAGACATTTCTGTATTGGTCACTGGTGAAAGTGGTGTTGGTAAAGAATCTATACCAAAAATCATTCATCAATTATCACATAGAAAACATGCCAAATACATTGCTGTGAATTGTGGTGCAATTCCAGAAGGCACTATTGACAGTGAGTTGTTCGGGCATGAAAAAGGTTCTTTTACAGGAGCTACACAAGCCAGAAATGGCTATTTTCAAGTCGCTGATGGTGGTACTATTTTTTTAGATGAAGTTGGTGAATTACCATTAACTACTCAAGTACGATTATTACGTGTGTTGGAAAATGGCGAATTTATGAAAGTAGGCTCATCACAGGTTCAAAAAACAGATATTAGAATTGTAGCGGCTACCAATTTAAATATGATGGAAGCCATCCATAAAGGGAAGTTTCGTGAAGATTTATATTATAGGTTAAGTACTGTTGACATTCACTTACCTCCACTTAGAAAACGAAAAGATGACATTCATTTATTATTTCGAAAATTTGCTTCTGATTTTGCCCAAAAATACAATATGCCAACTATCCGATTAGAAGATAATGCCATACCCGTATTGCTAAATTATCCATGGAAAGGTAATATTCGTCAATTGAGAAATATTACTGAACAAATGTCTGTAATTGAACAAAACAGAAGTATTTCAGTAGAGTTACTCAAACAATATTTACCTGATAATAACTCTAATTTTCCTGCATTAATCAATCAGAAATCTAATAGTGATTTTGCGAATGAGCGTGAAATTCTTTACAAAGTACTTTTTGACATGCGTAATGATATCACCGATTTAAAAAAGCTAACATTAGAGTTAATGCAACACGGTAAAATTGAAAACAATGAAGAAAACACTCAACGTTTAATCCAAAAAATTTATGGAGAAGGTAATGATGACGCTGAAAATTTAGTAGAAATTATATCTCCAGAAAAAACGACTAATTATCAAGAGGAGTCTAGTCATTTTAATGATAATTTTCAAGATGCTGTAACTGTAGAAGAAACGTTATCATTACAAGAAAAAGAATATGAAATGATAAAAAAAGCATTGGATAGAAATTTAAACAAACGAAAATTAGCAGCTAAAGAATTAGGCATATCAGAAAGAACTCTGTATAGAAAAATTAAACAATACGATTTGTAAACCTAATCGTCTTCATTCAAAAAGATGAATCTAGCTCAAAAACTAAATCATATAGCTTTTAGACACGAAACAGGTAGATTACACACAATAAGCAGGTTGTCGTTTTGCTAAATTTATACTGTTTTTTATCAGGCAACAAAAATAATTTATAGTAACTTTGACTTTTCTTGAAAATATCCACATCATCCATCGTATGAAAAAGACTATTGTACTCACTTTAATTCTACTCACAACTTTAAGTTGTAGCTATAAGCTATCCTTTACAGGAGGTAGTACGGGTGATGCAAAAACCGTACAGATTGATTATTTTCCAAACAATGCCGCTTTAGTTGAACCTACACTTAGTAATAAATTTACAGAAGCATTAAGAGATTTATTTACCCGTCAGACAAACTTAAGTTTAACAACCGCAAATGGTGATTTGTATTTTGAAGGTGAAATATCTGATTATAGAATTATACCCATCACTGCAACAGCAGACCAGACTGCTGCACAAAATAGGCTTACAATTGCTGTAAGAGTTAGGTTTTACAATAAATTAGTAGAAGAAGATAACTTTGAAAAAACATTTTCTTTTTATTCTGACTTTGGTGCAAGCAAACAACTTACAGGTGCGGTTTTAGAAACTGCTCTTGAAGAAATTTTTGAACGGTTAACACAAGATATATATAACGCTGCTGTAGCAAAATGGTAATATGAACACATCAGAATTCACATCATTACTAAAAGAACCTTGTACCATTACCTTGGGTCAAACAAAAGCTATTGAAGATGTTTTAGAAAACTATCCTTATTTTCAAGCTGCCAGAATCTTACATTTAAAAGGTTTGAGGAACCAACATAGTTTTAAATACAATGCTTCATTAAAAATTGCAGCTGCCTATACAACTAATAGAATAGTTCTTTTTGATTTTATTACAGCTGACACTTTAGACGCTTCTAATGCTTTAGAAAAAAAGCAACAACTTATAGAAACAAACGAAGTTGTTGATTTAGAAATTGTTAAAAACCCTTTAGAAAGCAACCCAATAAAAACAGTAGAAACAAAAACTCAAACCGTAGAAGAAAAATTAGACATTGGCAAACCTTTAGTTTTTGATCTCTCAGAAATGCACTCTTTTAGTCAATGGTTACAATTGACACAAATAAAACCTATTGAAAGAAAAGAAACAGCAAAAATTACTGAACCCAAAATAGTAAAACAAGAAAATAGTAAAAAAGATGATAATTTTAATTTAATAGAACAGTTTATCATTTCAAAACCAAAGTTGAAATCTTCTATAGCTACTGCAAATATTGATGTTTCTTTTGAAAGTATTAAGGAAGACAGCACCTTAATGACAGAAACTTTAGCCCGTGTATATTTAGAGCAAAAAAAGTATGATAAAGCCATCCAAGCTTTTAAAATATTAAGTTTGAAATATCCAGAAAAAAGTAGTTTCTTTGCAGACCGAATTAAAGCAATAAAGTTTTTACAAAAAAATAATTCATAAATCATGTCTTATACTCTATTTTTAATCTTGATTGTTATTGTAGCAATCTTATTGATATTAATTATTATGGTTCAGAACCCTAAAGGAGGTGGCTTATCTTCTTCTTTTGGAGGTCAAGGAGCTCAAAGTTTAGGAGGTGTGCAAAACACAACTAATTTTTTAGATAAAGCGACATGGACATTAGCTGTTGCTCTTTTAGCCTTGATATTATTATCAAATTTTGCAATTCCTAGAGATTCAGTTGATACTAAATCTCAAATTGAGAAAACACTAGATGACAGAAATCCAGTTCAAGAAGTACCTTCAAGTACTAAAACAGAATCAGGAACAACTAACGATTCAATCTAATACCAACTTAGAATCTATAAATTATAAAAAATGCCAACGAAATGACACGTTGGCATTTTTTTTATATTACATATATATATAAAGAACATTTTTTTATTTTAAATGTCTATTTGGCATAGATTAACTATTGGCACATTTTTCGACTATTAATTATTTCATTAAACAAAAAAATCATACAAAATGAGTAAAATAAACATCAAACCACTAGCAGACAGAGTTGTTATTGAACCACTAGCTGCTGAAACCAAAACGGCTTCTGGAATTTACATACCAGACTCAGCCAAAGAAAAGCCTCAACAAGGTAAAGTTATGGCTGTTGGTAAAGGCACCAAAGATGAACCTACAACAGTAAAAGTTGGTGACACAGTACTGTATGGAAAATATGCAGGAACAGAACTTAAACTTGATGGTGGTGATTATATCATCATGAGAGAAAGTGATATATTTGCGATTCTATAAAATCATAAAAAAATCTAAATTATAAATCATAAGGTTCCCATTTTCATGGGGATGATATAAATAAATTAATTATGGCAAAAGATATAAAATTTAATATTGAAGCACGAGACGGGCTAAAACGCGGTGTTGATGCATTAGCAAATGCAGTAAAAGTAACTTTAGGTCCAAAAGGACGAAATGTAATTATTGGCAAACCATTTGGTGGACCTGCCATTACAAAAGATGGAGTTAGTGTTGCAAGAGAAATTGAATTAGAAGACACCCTAGAAAACATGGGAGCTCAAATGGTAAAAGAAGTGGCTTCAAAAACTAATGACCTTGCTGGTGATGGTACAACTACAGCTACAGTATTGGCACAAGCTATTGTAAAAGAAGGCTTAAAAAATGTTGCTGCTGGTGCAAACCCTTTAGATTTAAAAAAGGGAATTGACAAAGCCGTGACCGCTATTGTAATTGATTTACAAAAGCAATCACAAATAGTTGGCAATAAGATTGACAAAATAAAACAAGTAGCTTCTATTTCTTCAAACAACGATGAAAGTGTAGGTGATTTAATTGCTAAAGCTTTTGAAAAAGTAGGTAAAGAAGGTGTAATTACTGTAGAAGAAGCTAAAGGTACTGAAACGTATGTAGACATTGTAGAAGGAATGCAATTTGATAGAGGATACCTTTCTCCTTATTTTGTAACCAATTCTGAAAAGATGATTGCTGATATTGAAAGTCCTTATATATTATTGTATGATAAAAAAATATCATCAATGAAAGATTTACTACCAGTTTTAGAACCTGTAGCTCAATCAGGTAAACCACTACTAATAATAGCTGAAGATGTTGACGGTGAAGCTTTGGCTACATTGGTAGTAAATAAACTACGAGGCTCATTAAAAGTTGCTGCTGTAAAAGCTCCAGGATTTGGTGATAGACGTAAAGCTATGTTAGAAGATATTGCCATTCTTACAGGAGGTACTGTTATTGCAGAAGAAAGAGGTTTTACCTTAGAAAACACGACTATTGATATGTTAGGTACAGCTGAAAGAGTAACTATTGACAAAGACAATACAACAGTTGTAAATGGAGCTGGTAAAAAGACGGATATTAAGGGTAGAGTACATCAAATTAAATCTCAAATAGAAACGACTACTTCTGATTATGACAAAGAAAAATTACAAGAACGTTTGGCTAAATTAGCAGGTGGTGTTGCAGTATTATATGTTGGTGCAGCTTCTGAAGTTGAAATGAAAGAAAAGAAAGATAGAGTTGATGATGCCTTACATGCAACACGTGCAGCTGTAGAAGAAGGTATCGTTGCTGGTGGTGGTGTTGCCTTGATAAGAACTAAAAACATGTTACAAAAATTAACTTCTAATAATTTAGATGAAATAACTGGTATACAAATTGTAGCTAGAGCTATTGAAGAACCTTTACGTATTATTGCTGAAAATGCTGGTAGTGAAGGGTCTGTTGTAGCGGCCAAAGTATTAGAAGGTAAAAAAGATTTTGGCTTCAATGCTAAAACAGGAAAATATGTTGAAATGCTCAAAGCAGGGATTATTGACCCAACAAAAGTTACTCGTGTTGCATTAGAAAACGCAGCTTCAGTAGCAGGTATGATTCTTACCACTGAGTGTGCCTTAGTAGACATTAAAGAAGATGCTCCTGCAGGTGGTGGAATGCCTCCTATGGGTGGTGGAATGCCAGGCATGATGTAAAACTTCAACCTTATTTAATTCTAAAATGCCTTAACAGTATATTGTTAAGGCATTTTTATTTTTATAAAACATTATGCTATAAATATTGTATTTATTGATTATTCGTTATAAACGGCTAAAAGGTTGTTCATTTCAATACAATAATTTAAAAGAAACTAATTTCTAGCCATCACGTCTTACGTTAGAGGCAATAAAAAGAATGAGTATACTCCTCTTTATTATTTAATTTTTCAAAGAAAATTTATCTACTTCTGCTCCCCATTTTTCCATTTCTTTTAATACATTTTTGAGACTTTTACCAAATTCTGTGACAGAATATTCAACTCTTGGAGGAGTTTCATTAAATTTTTTTCTACTTAACACACCATCTCTTACAAGTTCCTTTAATTGTTCTGTAAGCACCTTTCTTGAAATCGCAGGAATACGAACTGAAATTTCTCCAAACCGCAATGTTCTGTCATCAAGTATGTAAAGAATTACTGTTTTCCATCTCCCTCCTATATACCCCAATGTTATAGTTATTGGGCAGTCGCTTATTTTTTTGAAATCTGTCATTTTATTAGTTACTCAATGGTTACCACTATATTCATTGTTACCAATAGGTAACAGTTACAAATGTAAACTATTATTAGTTTCTTTGTGTAACAAATATAATTTATTAATTTTAAAAAACAAAAAAATGATTTTAGTAACAGGTTCAACAGGAACGTTTGGAAGTGCCGTTTTAAAAAAACTACAAGAAAAAAAAATTACCAACAGAACAGTAACAAGAGTAGACAATTCTTTTGATTGGGACAAACCCGAAACGTTTGAAAAAGCATTAAAGGGAATTGAAAAAGTATTTTTAATTTCCCCTCCTAACTATGCTGATTTTGACAAAAAAATTATTCCATTTATTGAGGAAGCAAAAAGAGTAAATGTGAAGTTTATTCTACTTTCAACCTTGTATGGCACAGACAAAAACCCTGAAAGCACTCTTGGTAAATCTGAAAAAATTGTAACTAAAAGTGGAATAAATTATGCCATCATCAGACCAAATTTTATTTTTCAAAATTTTATCACCTACGACATTCAAGCTATAAAAAACGGCAGCATCTATTTACCAACAAAAGACAGCAAAACATCATACATTGATGTAAATGATGTAGCCAATGCAAGTGTCATAATTCTAGAAAATTCTAAAAAGCACTTTAGTAAAATTTATACCCTCACAGGTAGTAAACCTTTAAGTCACGAACAGTTTGCCGAAATTTTTAGTAGTATTTTAGAAAAGAAAGTAACTAATATTGCACCAAGCAATCACGAATACAAAACCACCTTACTTAGTTATAATTTACCTCAAGAACTGGTTGACTTTATGGGTTCTTTATACGCAGCAATTGAAGTTGGCACTTTCACATCCACCACTAATGACTACGAATTAATTACAGGAAAAAAACCAATAACTGTAGAAGAATTTATTGAACAAAACCGTTCAGTCTTCATTGATTAAGCACTTGAGAGTTAGAATTGTAAGTTTACAGCAGGAAATTATCAAATAAAAAATTAACCCCTTTTTAA
>JAMONB010000007.1 GCA_027066745.1 Flavobacteriaceae bacterium | reverse complement strand
CTAGGAAATTCAGCGACATCAACACCCTTAATTTCTTTTAACAAATGACGTGTCAAGCCTTCAAATGTATTTAAAATATCTTCTTGCTCAACAAAAGCCATTTCACAATCAATTTGTGTGAATTCTGGTTGTCTATCAGCACGTAAATCTTCATCTCTAAAGCATTTTACAATCTGAAAATATTTATCCATTCCGCCAACCATCAGCAATTGTTTAAAGGTTTGTGGCGACTGTGGTAAAGCATAAAACTGACCTTCATTCATTCGACTTGGCACTACAAAATCTCGTGCACCTTCTGGTGTAGATTTGATTAAATAAGGGGTTTCTACATCGATAAAGCCTTCTTTAGTTAAATAATTACGAACCTCCATACTTACTTTAGAGCGGAAAATCAAGTTTTCACGAACAGGATTACGTCTAATATCTAAATAACGATATTTCATTCGCAACTCTTCACCTCCATCAGTCTCATCTTCAATAGTAAAGGGCGGTAGTAAAGCTTCGTTTAGAATAGTGAGTTCTGATACTAAAATTTCAATATCACCCGTTTGGATGTTTGGATTTTTAGAAGCACGTTCAATTACTGTTCCTTTAACCTGAATTACAAACTCTCTACCTAGACTTTTAGCAAGTTGCATCAAATCACTCGTACTACGTTCTTCATCAAAAATAAGTTGGGTAATTCCGTAACGATCTCGTAAATCTACCCAAATCATAAACCCTTTATCACGAACTTTTTGTACCCATCCTGAAAGGGTAACTTCATTATTTATTTGTGATGCTCTTAATTCACCACAAGTATGATTTCTGTACATTTTCTATAAAATTAAAGATGCAAAATTAGTTATTTTTATAGCAATCAACACTATAATTATTGCTTTAGTACCTCTATTTTTTTATTTGTTTTAGCGATTTGATTTCCCCATGCTGAGATGGCATTTAAAACTGGGATTAATGTTTTTCCTGACTTAGATAATTTGTATTCTACTTTTAAAGGAGGTTTGGTTGTGTATACCTTTCTTAAAATCAACCCGTCTTGCTCTAACTGTTTCAATTGTAGACTTAAAGTTCGTTCTGTAATTGTAGGGATAATTTTTCTTAATTCATTATACCTTAAGGTTTTGTTTTTGAGGTGAATTAAGATAACCGTTTTCCATTTTCCACCAATAAATTTCATCGTTAGACTTGTATTACAAGGATAAATTTTTTCATCTATTTTATACATTTTTCTCACTTATTTTATACTATCTATTTTGACCGTTATTGCAAATATACAAAACTATACTTAGTTTTGCTACTATAAAAAATATAGTATAAAACAAAATTTATGAATTTTATAGAGATAGCTCAAAACCGATACACAACCAAAAAATATAATGCAACCAAGAAAATTTCTGAAACAGAAGTTTCTACATTAAAAGAAATTCTTCGTTTAAGTCCATCTTCTATTAATAGTCAACCTTGGAAGTTCTCCTTTATTTCTGATGAAAAAGTTAAAAATAGCCTGGCTCAAGTATCCTATTTTAATGAAGGAAAAATACAAGATGCAAGTCATTTAGTAGTTTTTAGTGTAATTGATAGTATTAAATTGTTTGAAAAACAAATAGAAAAGCATTTACCTGCTGGAGCAGTTGGGTATTATAATCAGTTTATAAAACTGAAAACAGAAGAACAAATTAAATCATGGCTGTCAAATCAGGTATATTTATCTCTAGGCTTCTTTTTAAGTGCTTGTGCTTCTATGGAGATAGATTCAACACCCATGGAGGGTATTAAGGCAGAAGAATATGCGTCTATTTTAAAGTTAAAAAACTATAAGCCTCTTTTTGCTGTAGCTATTGGTTATAGAGCTAAAGAAGATGCAAATCAACCAACGATAAAAACAAAAACTAGGTTAGATGTAGAAGAGGTAATTAATTCTATTTAGTCTTCATTGGTATAACACCAATAAAATCAAAAGTGTGATTTCTATACATTTTATATCAAATTTAAGATGCGACATCTAATGAAATAGCTGTGTTTTTTGCCATATAGATGTGAATGATATCCTTTTATAGTACAGAAAAATAATATAATTAGCTAAACACTTGACAAAGCCTATGTGGATATCGTATATTTGCAATCACTTTTTATATAGAAGAAAAAAATTAATACAACCCTATGAAATTATCACGTTTTAAATTTGAATTACCTGAAGAATTATTAGCTAAATATCCAGCAGAGCAAAGAGATGAATCTAGGCTAATGGTTTTAGATAGAAAAACTGAAAAAATTGAGCATAAAAGATTTAAAGATTTAGTAACCTATTTTGAGGAAGATGATGTTATGGTGTTTAATAACACAAAAGTATTTCCAGCAAGATTATTTGGTAATAAAGAAAAGACAGGAGCAAGAATTGAAGTTTTTTTATTGAGAGAATTGAATGCAGAGAGTCGTTTGTGGGATGTTTTAGTTGACCCAGCTAGAAAAATTAGAATTGGTAATAAGTTGTTTTTTGGTGAAAATGAAGATTTAGTTGCTGAGGTAATTGACAATACAACTTCAAGAGGAAGAACTTTACGTTTTTTATATGATGGTTCTTATGAATCATTTAGAAAAAAATTAAAAGAATTAGGAGAAACACCATTACCAAAATATATAAATAGAGAAGTAGAACCTTTAGATAAAGAAAGATACCAAACTATTTATGCTAAACATGAAGGTGCAGTTGCTGCTCCAACAGCAGGATTACACTTTTCTAAGCATTTATTAAAAAGATTAGAAATTAAAGGAATTAACCTTGAAGAAGTTACGTTGCATGTTGGTTTAGGTACATTTAACCCTGTTGAAGTAGAAGATTTATCTAAACACAAAATGGATTCTGAAGAGATAAATATTCCTGAAAATGCTGTAAAAGCAATTAATAAAGGGATAAATACTAAAAGAAGAGTATGTGCTATTGGTACTACAGTAATGAGAACTCTAGAAAGTGCCGTATCTTCAAATCATCGTTTAAAACCTTATAATGGGTGGACAAATAAATTTATTTTCCCTCCATATGAATTTAGTATTGCAAATGCTATGGTTACTAATTTTCATACACCTAAATCAACGTTAATGATGATGACTTCTGCTTTTGCAGGGCATGATTTTCTTAAAGAGGCCTATGAAGTAGCGATCAAAGAAAAATACAATTTTTATTCTTACGGAGATGCTATGTTAATCATATAAAAGTATTGTAATTTATAAAATCAAGATTAAAAAATCCTTAAAGCATATGTTTTAAGGATTTTTATTAAAATACCTTTTCAAAATGCCATCAAAGAAAGACATCAGAGCTTTATCAAAAGAAGAATTACGTCATTTCTTTGTCGAAAATGGTGATAAAGCATTTAGAGGGAATCAAGTTTATGAATGGTTATGGCAGAAATCGACACATTCTTTTGACGACATGACCAACCTGTCAAAAGAGACAAGAACCATGCTTGAAGAAAATTTTGTAATCAATCATATTAAAGTCGATCAGATGCAACGTTCTAATGATGGTACCATAAAAAATGCCATCAAATTACATGACAACATGATTGTTGAGTCAGTATTGATTCCTACAGAAACTAGAACAACAGCTTGTGTTTCTAGTCAAGTAGGTTGCAGTTTAGATTGTAATTTTTGTGCTACGGCTCGCTTAAAGCGGATGCGAAATTTAAACCCTGATGAGATTTACGATCAAGTAGTTGCCATTGACAAGCAAAGTAGAGTTTATCACAATCATAAATTATCTAATATTGTTTTTATGGGTATGGGTGAGCCTTTATTAAATTATAAAAATGTATTAGATGCTATTGATAAAATCACATCTGATGAAGGCTTAGGAATGTCACCAAAGCGGATTACACTCTCTACAGTTGGGATACCTAAAATGATTAAGAAATTGGCTGATGATGAGGTGAAATTCAATTTAGCAGTGTCTTTGCATTCTGCTATTGATACCACAAGATCTAAAATGATGCCCATCAATGACAAAAGTAATTTGGCAGAATTATTGGCTTCTTTACAGTATTGGTATACGAAAACAAATCGTAAAATCACTTTTGAATATGTAATTTGGAAAGGGATAAACGACAGTCAAAATGATGCAAATGCCTTGGTAGACTATTGTAAGAAAATTCCTTCAAAAGTAAATTTAATAGAATACAATGCCATTGATGATGGTGAGTTTCAACAAGCCTCAGCAAAAGCTACTGAGATGTATGTGCGTAGCTTAGAAGCAAATCATATTATAATAAATGTACGCCGAAGCAGAGGTAAAGATATTGATGCTGCATGCGGACAGTTGGCTAATAAGAGTTAGTTCCTCCTTGACTAGAGTAATACCAATTTAAAATTATATTGTCGCATAATAACGTTTCTTTTTCACCATAATTATTTACCATAACTAAGGCTATGCTAAAGATTTTTTTCTTCTCCCGAAGTTTCCTTTAGATTTGATTCATGAAATAGTTTGTACATTTCATTGATTAAAAAAGAGCGGGGTGAACTATCGAAGTTTCTAGAGAATTAGCTCTATTTCCCGTATTAGTCCCCACTCTT
>JAMONB010000006.1 GCA_027066745.1 Flavobacteriaceae bacterium | reverse complement strand
TTAACAGAGCTTGGATACGTAAAGTCTCTATACCTATCAACATTTGCAATACCTACAACAATTGATTTTGGTACCAAATCATACATATTCATAAACTGTACAAGACCAGCAATGTGAGGGAAATCCTCATTTTGAGAGCCATCTAACACATAAATTGCTGGGTAGGTTGTCAGTGAGTCTGGATGATAACCTAAAGGCAGGTAAATATTCAAGATTCGTTGTTCGGAAAGCTCTTTAGAATCTATCTGCTCAACAACACCAAACGGAAAAACTATTTTACCTTTATACCTAACATCTTCTGTTTGAGCATTTAGTTGAACACCTATTATGGCGATAAATAATATAATTATTTTTTTCATTTGTAAATAATAGAATTAAGGTGAAGTGGCTACTATTTGCATCAATATTGTACAAACAATAGCTCCGATAGTACCTACTGCATATCCGAAAACAGCCAATAACACACCTACGGTAGCCAATGACGGATGGAAAGCAGCTGCTACAATTGGTGCAGAAGCTGCACCACCTACATTTGCTTGGCTCCCTACTGCCAAAAAGAAATAAGGAGCTTTAATCAACTTAGCAACTACAATCAGCAAAATTGCATGAATGGTCATCCAAACTACACCGATACCAATTAAACCAATATTATCTAAAATTAAGGTTAAGTCCATTTTCATTCCGATGGAAGCCACCAAAATATATATAAAAACACTACCAAACCTACTTGCCCCTGCTCCTTCGTAATTTTTTGCTTTAGTAAAGGATAATAAAATGGCTATGATAGTTGAGAGACTTATCATCCAAAAGAATTTAGAACTTAAAAAAGTAAACATATTCTTTGTGGTAGTATTCTGAATTCCTTCTACAAAATTCTCAAAAAACTGACTTAAATACGCTGCTCCGAAATGGGCAAAACTTACTGTACCAAATGCAATGGCAGCAATAATCATTAAATCGGTTAAACTCGGATTTCTTTCAATCTCTTTAGCATAAGAAGATACTTTATCTTTTAACTTTTCAATCGCTGAATTATCAGCTTTTAACCATTTGTCGATACGTTCTGACTTACCGATACCAAATATAATAATTGCCATCCAAACATTTGCGACTACAATATCTACAAATACCATACCTCCGTATAGTTTTTGGTTGAAGCCATAAATTTCTAACATTGCTGTTTGGTTAGCTCCACCACCAATCCAACTTCCTGCTAAGGTTGATAAACCTCTCCACACTGCATCTGGTCCAGCACCACCAACAGTTTCAGGCGACACCATAGAAATTAATAAAATGGCAATTGGTCCACCGATGATAATCCCCACAGTACCTGTAAAAAACATCACTAAGGCTTTCCATCCTAAATTATAAACCGCTTTTAAATCAATACTTAAGGTCATCAATACCAAAGCAGCTGGCAATAAATACCGACTAGACATAAAGTACAGATTCGATTTATGTTTTAAGAGTTCACCTGTTTGAGAAATGGTTTCCCATTCTGGTGCAATTAAACCTGTGGTAGTAAATAATGCAGGCAACATATATGCCACAAATAAACTTGGCACAATACCATAAAACTTTTTCCAACCACCTTGTTTTATTGAAGCAGTATAAAATATAAAGCCTAAGGCTAGCATTAAAAGACCAAAGACAATAGTATCATGAATAAGAATTGGAGGTTTCGCTTTAGCATCATATTCAGACAATTTAAGATACTGCTTAAAATCGCCTAGTAATCTAGTTTCTTCTTTCTTTAAATACAAATTTGATGGATGAGAAACGGAATCTCTATGGCTAGTCTGTGCTACTAATTTATCCTTTATGAAATAGCTTTCAACCTCTTCAATGGTTGATGTATTGAAATCAAAACCCTTTGCTGATATAGGTTTTAGATAGGTGTAGTTTTTCTCAAAAGCATAAGTGATCGTATCTTTAGACACATAATATGCTGAAACTATTTTATGAGTTTCGGTATATCGCTGTACGATAATTTTTTTAATTTCTTTTTTTGAATAATAATATTCGGCTACTCCACCATTATTTTTTACTCCAAAATTTATGGTGTCAATTTTTGTCCAATCCGTTTTAGAATTGATCTGTTGAACGTCTTTTTCAATTGAAAAAACAGTTTTTGCAGTGTCTTGCCCTTGTACAATTGCAAAAGTCAATAAAAAAATGAAGCTTATAAAACGCTGAATTTTTAATTTCATGTGTGTAGGTCTTTATATTTCTGTAATAAAATAATTACACTTCAAATATAAATGAATTAACAATAGCTTTAGAATTTTTATCACCTCAAATTACAATTTGAATTCTAAATGAAAAATAAAAACAATTTTTACAATAAATTTTAAGTTATGAAGCTTGTTTCTGTAATTACACCTTACTAATATATGCCTATTTACCAATAAAATCATAGTTTTATAAAACATCAACGAACAGAACTGTCTGTATGTTATTATTTTTATTAAATTGCACTATGATAAATAAAGTAATTAAGCCTAAAGAAAGAATTTTAATCACAAGTACAAGACTATTTCATTCTCAAGGATATAATTCAACAGGAATAAACCAAATAATAAAAGAAGCAAAAGTTGCTAAAGCAACTATGTATGAACATTTCAAATCTAAAGATGAATTAGCAATTGAATTTTTAAATAGAAGACATCTATTTTGGTTTAATGAACTTCAAAAACATACAAAAAATAAGGTTGAATTAAAAGAAAAAATAATTTCTTCATTTGAATTTATTGCATCTATGAATAAAAATGAAAACTTTAACGGTTGTGTATTTTTAAATATTCTATCGGAAATAAAGACCAGTAACAAATTAATTCTGACAACTATTCAAAAACATAAGTCTGATCTAAGAGAGTACTTTTTTAAAATCACAAACGACAAAAAAATATCTGATTTAATATATATACTTTTTGAAGGGGCTATTATAGAAAGTCAGTTATATAGAGATAATTGGCCAATTAGTAAATCAATAAACTTTTTAAATAATTATATAAAATGAAAAAGAAAAAACCATTACCACCATTCACTCTAGAAACTGCTAAGATAAAAGTTCAAATGGCTGAAAATGCTTGGAACTCAAAAGACCCTGAGAAAATTAGTATGGCATATAGTATAAATAGCGAATGGAGAAATAGAACTATATTCATAAATGGAAGACAGGAAATTATCAATTTTTTAACTCAAAAATGGGAAAATGAGTTAGAGTATAAATTAAAAAAAGAATTATGGGGATTTCGAGAGAACAGAATTGCTGTTCGTTTTGAATATGAATATCATAATAAAAACAATCAATGGTTTAGAGCCTATGGAAATGAAAATTGGGAATTTAATGAAGATGGATTGATGACGAAAAGGTTTGCTAGTATTAATGACCTTAAAATAAAACAAGAAGACAGGAGATTATAGGAATGAAATGTAAAAGGAATTAGGCTATTAATTTTTAATCAAAAGTAAAATCAAGAAATTTATTCAAAAAAATTTAGAGAATAGCATCTTTTTATGTAACTTTAAAATTCATTTTATCATAAAATTATAATGAAACTAATGACTAAAATACTGTTTTTAATAACTATCATTGGATTTACAAATTGCAGTCCAAAATTATCTACAAATTTTACTAATGCACAACCAAAATTATCAATTGATGACAAAGTAGCCTTTCTAGACATTGAACATAATTTACCAGAAAACATTATCAAAGTAGGTAAATTAAGATTTCAAGATTCAGGATTTTCTACTGATTGTAATTTTAATAGTCTACTAAATAAAGCAAGAATTGAAGCAAGAAAAAATGGGGCAAACATCGTCAAGATAATAGATAAAAAAAAACCTGATATATGGAGTACTTGTTATAGGTTGAAAATTGAACTCTATAGGTTTAATGGAGATGTTTCATCTTTACCTCAATATAAATTAAAACTTGACTAGACACAAAAAATGTACTTATGAAAACTTTGATTAAGATTCTCCTTCTTTCTTCAATTCTATTACTTTCTAGCTGTGCAACTGTCATTTCAGGCTCAAGACAGAATGTTGAAATATCTTCAGAACCTAGTTCTGTAAAAGTTTATTTAAACGAGATTGATATTGGAAAAACACCTGTTAATAAAAACCTAAAAAGAAACCAAGAATATCAGTTAACCTTAAAACTTGAAGGTTACAAAACATATGAAACTAAGTTAGTGAAAAAATTTAACGCTTGGTTTATAGGAAATATCTTAATTGGAGGGGTAATTGGGATTATGGTTGACCCATCTACTGGTGCAGTGTACAAACTAAGACCTGAAGAAATTGATAAAAATTTAAAAAGTGGAACAACTTATAAAACAAAAAGTGGAAATTTATACATAAAGATAAGTATGCAAATTGACCCAAGTTGGAAGAAAGTTGGACAATTAGAAAAATCCATAAAAGATTAGAGACTAATCTAATGTAAAGTATAATCTTTAACTTTTTTTTGTATATCCGTAATTACCCATAACCTGTTATATTAGCAATTACAAGTCTATCAAATATTCTTTCTCCAAAGTACCTTCTATTGAGTTTATACACAAACTC
>JAMONB010000005.1 GCA_027066745.1 Flavobacteriaceae bacterium | reverse complement strand
TTTTTACATTGGCAAAAAAGGATTGTTTTTAGAGAACCTCAAACAACTTATTTCACTTAATAATCGTTGAATTTGATATTTTAGAATACAGGTTAGTGATGCTGCATCACTTGTCACAACTTTAGGACTAAATTTTAGGTGTTTTTTCAGGTTAAAGGTAATGAAATTTGGAAAATATTTTTAGGCTTCTTTACTAAAAATAGTATTAGAGATTAATAAGTGTCAATAAAGTTAAGACCAAATATGATGTAAACAAGGTGACTTTAACTTTGTAAACAACGTGCCTTATCAACAAGCTTAATGAAACTTCCGAACTCAAAATTAAGACAAGGAAATAGAACAAAATATTCTCGTCAATAAAGTACTAACCCATTTGTAACTATTAAAAATTATCAAGATAAATTAACATTACATTTAATATAACTAAATTTTTAGTTTAAACTAAAAATTTAGTTATATTTGTTATTTACTTAATATTTAATTCTATGAAGTATTTCCTTTTAACTATAGTTTTTTTATCGTGTAGCTTATTTACAGAAGCTCAAACAGCAAAATATTTTAAACATCTCGTTTTTCGTGAAACACCCTATTCTAAAACTGAAGGAAGAATAACCCTATCAGAAGACGAAAGTAAAAACACCAATCACTTTAAATTAAGTTATGATACATCTAATAGGCTATTTCTTATTGAACATCTATACAAGAACAATCTTATTGAACTGAATAGGAGCGGTTTACTTGATGGTAAAAGAGTGTTAGCTCCAAAAACTCAAGTAGATTATTCAAAAAATACAGAAACACGAATATTTTTTGATGTTGATAATAAACCAACATCTAATGGAATGGGTGTATTTAAGGAAGTGTATTCATATAATAAAAAAGGAAAAAGAATTGGTTTAAAGTTTTACAACAAAAATGATGAGCCTATAAATAATAGCTGGAATATTTTTGAATATATGTGGGAACACGTTAATAACCATTCTGTATTAGAAACAAGAAAAGATGTAAATGGAGTAAATGTAACTATACGACCTTATTATAAGTTTCATAACGTGCTATACAAATTCAATGATAAAGGATTATTACTTTCAATGAATAATGTAGATAAGAGGTTGAAATTAATAAATGATGAAACTGGGGTAGCTATAGATAAAGCACATATGATAAAAATAACAACCTCATTAATTTTAAGTTTCTTAACGCTGAAAACAAAGCAACTGTTGGTTCATTTATGGGAACAGCTGGTGGGTTTGCAACCTATGACGATAATGGGAATTGCTTAAAATATGCAAAAGTTGGCTTAGATGGCAATTATAAAGCTGATAAAAGAAATAAGATTGCTTATTCAAAATATAAGTTTGATAGTATTGGTAATTTAATAGAACGTAGTAATTACGATATAAATAATAAAATACTAAAAAGACGAGGAGTTACAAGTGTAAAATATATTTATGATAAAGATAATCCCGAACAGCTTTTAAAAACCGAATTATACCATACGATACCAAATAAAACAGTTAAGGACTCTATTCTTAAAAATCTTAATAACCAAATTAGAAAGGATAAGTTAGTCGAAGATTTTAATCAGTTATTAGAAACACTAAAAGAACATCCCTCACAGTTTGAATTTATTGAGAAAGCATCTTATGAGAAGCTTGTAAAGATTCAACAAAATAAATTAAAAGATTCTATGACTGTTAGGGAATTTTATCAAGTAACGTCACCAATAGTTGCAAGTTTAGGCTGCTTACACACACGAATAGTCGATACTCGTTTTTTCAGAACACCATATAAGTATTGGTTACCGTTAATTCTATGGTTTAAAAATGATAAGATGTATGCAATAAACAATTGTGTAGAAAATACAGAAATGAATCCAGGTTCAGAGATTTTAGAAATTAATGGAATTTCATCAAGTGAAATTTTAAAAATCTTAAAATCAACAATTTCTGCTGATGCCTTTAATCAAAGTTTTTATCGAGGAGATTTGAATGTGAATTTTTTATATTACTATCATAGTTATTTTGGTTTTGATTCTGAATATAAAATAAAATTTAAACCTTACAATTCTGAAAAAATAATTAAAACATCATTTTTTATTGATGAACCAGCCTCTAATTACAAAGTAGAAATAAATAATACCCCAAGATTGGGGATAGAGATGAATAAAGAAAATAAAACTGCTATCATCAAAATTAAAAATTTTAATTATTTTCCAAGAGGTAGGCAAAATATTGATTTTTTTAAGGAGACGATAGATACTTATATGAAAAAAATAAAAGATGAAAATATGAGTAAGGTGGTGTTTGATTTAAGAGGGAATAGAGGAGGAAACCCAGAATGCACAGAATATATATTATCTTATATTATTAGTAAAGAAATAAATTTTTATGAAAATAGTGACTTAAATAAAAGACGGAATAGACCAATAATCGTAAAACCAAAAATAACTAATAATATTAGTAATGCTAATATTTATATGCTTACAAATGGTCGTTGTGCATCTGCAACAACACAAATGTTGGCGGTTATAAAGCATAATCAGTTAGCAACCATAATAGGAGAAGAAACAGGAGGTACTTACAGTACGCATCCAGGTAGAGGAACAACAGCTCTAAAAAACACAAAGCTTGGTTTACAAATAGGTACAGAAAGGGAATCTGTAAATGTTCCCCAATTACCATTAAACAAAGGTATTATTCCAGATAAAATTATTAAGTTAGGGCTATCAGATATAATAAATGACTATAATCCATTATTGGACTATATTTTGAAAGAATAGATACAATGAAGTTAAAGCCAGTTTCCAACAATGGTAATCATTGCACAAGCCATTAAATTTCTGTTACAATTACCACTTTAAATTCATTTCTAAGAGAAGTTTCCATTTTACATTGGCAAAAAGGGATTGTTTTTAGAGAACCTGAAACAACTTATTTCACCTAATAATTATTAAATTTGATGATGTAGAAATACGGGTTAGTGATACTGCATCACTTATCACAACTTTAGGACTAAATTTTAGATGTTTTTTCAGGTTATAGGCAATGAAATTTGGAAAATATTTTTAGGTTTCTTTACTAAAAATAACATTAGAGATTAATAAGCACCAATAAGGTTAAAACCAAATACGGTATAAGCAATATCTTTTAACTTTGTAAATAACATGCCTTATCAAACATAAAAACCAAGGGTTCAGATTTAAATCGAGAAAAGCAAATGATATATAGAATAAAAAAAATCTTAAAACCAACTATCCCCGAGGTCTTCTTCCGCCGAAATGGCTACATGAAGGCGTGACAGAGCCTAGAGGAGTTCTTTTCGATTAAAATATATGATACGTCAAACCCAACATAAAATTACCTTTAGGCATTTGTACTAAGTTAGTTTCTGTATATTCTGTATTAAAAATATTATTCGCATGTACAGAAATTTCTAGTTTATTAAAAGTTGCTCTAAGCTTTGCATCAACAAGATTATAGGCTTCTCCGTTTGTTCTTTCCACAAATCTAAAACTAATACTTTGTTCTAAAAATGACCAAAACTTTGTATGGATGCTTGACGTGAATTGATGCTTTAAACTGTTTAGTGAATACCTCGTAAATGCTACATTTACATCTTTAATATCATCTTCAATAAAATTATAACCCAATTGCAAACGCTGTGCAAAATCTCCTATCTTAAAATTATAATTTACAGAAGTTTCAGCACCTTTGGTGCTTACATTGCTGAAATTTCGGGTTTGCCATTTGTCAGTATCATTGTCTTTAGTCCAATCAATTAAATTGTCTGAATCTCTATAAAACAGAGCGATATTCCATTGAAATTTTGCAGTGGTATATTTAAAACCTATTTCTTCTGACAAGGCTGATTCTGGTTTTAAATCAGGATTTCCTAGAGTCGTTGGCCCTACATAATACAAATCAGTATATGTAGGTACACGATAGGTATAACCAATGTTTCCATACAATTTAACTTTATCAGAAACTGCATACCCAATATCTAAACCTGGAAATGCCTTGGTGTCAAAATCAGAATAAGAACTAACCGCTACACCAGGCGTAATATCTAACCGCTCTCCTATTTCAAAACGATGTTCTAAAAACGCCGTAACAATCGTTCTTTCTCGATGCCCTAGGTTTCCACTTGCTAAAAATACCTTGTTAAAATCTATCCCAAAACCTGTTTTTCCTAAACTAGAGTTCAATACCATATTTGCTTCAACCGCCAGTTTATTTGAAATATGAAAATTTCTAAAATAAGCAGGGTCATGTCTTAAAAAAAGATACATGTCTTGATTTCTTCTCCAATAAACTCTAGGTTTTATTTCTAAATTTTTAAACTGATAAGCTGTAGATAACGCCAACACACTGGTTTGTGTTTCTTCATATTGGTCAATAAACTTCGGACTCGCATAAAAGCCATTTGCACCAAACTTATGCTCATTAAAAGAAGCTAAAAATTGATACTTTTTAAGGTTTGTTTTTAAAAATAGAGATGTATTGTCAAAATCAGTATTGAATCGGTATCCGTCAGATTTTTGTTTTGCTATATGCATTTGAACACTGCCGTCTTTAAATACTTCGGTATAACCAATACTTCCTTTTAAATTTTGATATGACCCATAATTAATACGGGCATTTAATTGATCTTTTGTTGCTCTTTTCGTTACAATATTAATGGCTCCTGTAAAAGCATTCTGCCCAAACACTCTAGCTGCTGGCCCTTTTATAATTTCTATCCGTTCAATATTGTCTAATGATAAAATTGCATTCATGGTATGATGTCCCGTTTGAGCATCATCCATTTTAATGCCATCAATCAACAATAGCGTTTGATCAAAGTTACCACCTCGTATGTACAAATCAGATTGCGTACCATCTACACCACGTCTTCTCACATCAACTCCTGTAACTTGTTGTAAAATATCTGTTACCGTTGTTGCTGTAGAGTTTTTAATTTCATTGGCAGTAATTAAAGTAATTGTTCTAGATGTTTTAAATGACGGTAACGATATTCTGTTGGTTGAAATCAATACTTCTTTAAGTTTTACAGTATCATTCTGTGCTCGACAAACCATACTACCCAATAGTAAAACCAATAGTAAATAGCTATTCTTTTTCATTGATTCTCTATTGTAAAATAGTTGATAAAAAGCTTTTAAAATTATGAAAAAAATTAATCCTTTATGAAAAAGCTCCATCAACACTAATTACAGCACCACTGATATAAGAAGCTTCATCTGAAGCTAAAAAAAGATAGGTATTTGCAATATCTTCTGGTGTACCTAATCTATTTAATGGAGACCTGCTTTTCATGAGTTCTACAACTTTTTCAGGAATTGTTTTTACCATATCTGTTGCAATAAAACCTGGTGCAACAGCATTAACTGTAATATTATATTTACCTAATTCTTTGGCTAGAGATTTGGTAAAACCTATAAGACCTGCTTTACTTGCTGCATAATTGGTTTGTCCAAAATTACCATGCAACCCAACTACCGATGAAGTATTGATAATTCTACCATAATTATTACTTATCATATAAGGCGAAATGGCTTTGCTACACGTAAAAACTCCTGTCAAATTAACGTCTATTACTTGTTGCCATTCTTGAACTGTCATTTTAGCCAAAGTTGCATCACGAGTGATGCCTGCATTATTGATTAAAATATCTATTTTTCCATAGTTCTCTGCAACTTCATTAGCCATATTATTAGTTGCTTCTTCATTCGTTGTATCTAACACATAAGCTTCACAATTGTAATTTTCAGATTTAAGTTCCGCCAATGTTTCGGCACATTTTTCTTTATTGATATCACAAATAATAACTGTAGCACCTTCACTAGCAAACTTAAAAGAAGTTGCTTTGCCAATACCTGAAGCTCCTCCTGTTATAATTGCTATTTTATTTTTTAATCTTTTCATCTGTTTAAATATTATAGGTCATCCCGACTCTCGAAACCTCGGGACGAGACTCTCTGTTATTAATCACTCTACTATACAATAAAAAATTTCTTGAAACCAACTATCCCCGAGGCAAGCCATAGGGGTATTTCGCTGGTTTCATACCCAGTCAAGCTGGGCACAAGCTTTGACCTTAGGATCAAAAATCGAAATTTGGTATTTTACCTCACCCGAAACTGCAAAAGGCAGTTTCGACCTCTCCCAAGGAGAAGTGAATCGGAAACCTAGAGGCAGAGCCTAGAGGAATTCTTTTCGATTAAAATTTTCAACATGCTCGTTTCATAAAGCAAATATATAGAATACAATCTTCTTAATTCAAAAGAATAATACTACTTTTATAGACATGTTTGCACTTGTTGATTGTAATAATTTTTATGCTTCCTGCGAGCGGGTTTTTAATCCAAATCTCTGCAATAAACCTGTTGCAATTCTCTCAAATAATGATGGTTGCGTAATTGCTAGAAGTGATGAAGCAAAAGCTATCGGATTGCCCATGGGTGCCCCTGCATTTAAGTACAAACAGTTTTTTAAAGAACATCAAGTACAAGTGCTTTCTTCTAATTATCCATTATATGGAGATATGAGTACTCGGGTCATGTCTATTTTACATCAATTTACTCCAGATCTTGAAGTGTATAGTATTGATGAGGCTTTTTTACAATTTAAAGGCTTTGACAATTATAATTTTTCCCTTTACGGGGATAAAATAAAACGGCGTATTTTAAAATGGACAGGTATTCCTACTTGTGTGGGAATTGCTCCTACCAAGGCCTTGTCTAAGGTAGCCAATAAAATTGCCCGTAAATTCCCGAAGCAAACTAATGGCGTATTTGTTATTGATTCAGATCAAAAGAGGATAAAGGCATTGAAATGGATGAAGATTAAAGATGTTTGGGGAATTGGTCGAAGGTTACAAAAACGATTGAAAATAAAGAATATCAATACGGCCTACGATTTCACTCAACTCTCTGACGAATGGATTCGCAAAAACTTCTCTATCATTGAATGGAAGCTTAAAAAGGAATTAGAAGGCATCTCAATGTTAGCTCTAGAGACTCCAAAAACAAAAAAATCTATTGCTACCACACGTAGCTTTGAAACTACATTTTCTGATCTAGACAATATCAAAGAACGCGTATCTACTTTTGCAACAAGTTGTGCTGAAAAATTGCGTAAACAAGGTTCTAGCTGTCATATGATACTTGTATTACTAAGTAGCGATCGCCACAAAAAGGACACGCCGCAACATAGAACCAATACATCTGTAGTATTGTCATACCCAACAGATTCTAGTTTGGTTATCAGTAATGCCGCTATACATGCTGTGACTTCAATTTTTAAAAGCGGTGTCAAGTACAAACGAGCTGGTGTAATTGTTACAGGCTTAGTACCTACCGACAACCATCAGTTAAGTTTATTTCTCAATGAAAATCCGAAACATAAATCTCTAATGACTGTTTTTGATAATTTAAACACTAAATTTGGTGACTATAAAATAAAAATTGCCAATCAAGATTTAAAGCGTACTTGGAAAATGCGTCAAGAACATTTATCGCCAAAATACACTACTGATATTCATGAAATTATTAAGATAAAATAATGAAGCTACAACAATTAAAACCTCTTACATTCTACACGCCAGAAATGGATACCGATACTACAGGAGCAATTTTTGTTGATACAGGTATTTCAGCAGGATTCCCTTCGCCAGCAGACGATTTTAAACAACAGCGAATTAGTTTAGACAAAGAACTAATCAAAAACAAAGAAGCCACTTTTTTTGCTCGTGTTAGCGGACAGTCAATGATCGATGCTGGTTTAGATGACAATGATTTATTGGTAGTTGACAGAAGTTTAGAGCCAACACATAATAAAATTGCAGTGTGTTTTATTGATGGTGAATTTACCGTAAAACGTTTAAAAATTAAAGCGGATGGACTTTGGCTACAACCCGAAAACTCGAATTACAAACCTATAAAAGTTACTGAAGAAAATAATTTTGTGATTTGGGGAATTGTAACGAGTGTGATTAAGAAAGTATAGAACTTAAGATTTATATTTCTTTCTTAACTCTTCCATATTTAAACGTCTATAACCTGAACTTTATGTCACCATAAAAGAAACAAATGAAAAGATTAATTTATTAGATAAAACTTCAGAAGGATTTTAAAGCTGTTTTTGAAGTTTTTCTTTTCTACCAAAAAGAAGTGTTAAGTGCACATAAGAAATACATAAAAAGACACCTGAATAAGCAATAAACAACAACCACATTACAGAAATTGAAAGCCATTGAGACAACTGTGTTGGAAAAACTAGAATGGTCTCAGAAAAAAGAACCACAAAACCATAAATATACCATAGTGATGGATGCATCCTTTGAACAACATTCATCCAAAGAAACGGAATGTACATTCCTAAAAACAATAGATGCAACCAAGCAATTAACATAAACCGACTCTCTACCACCAAATTTGCAATACTCGGTATCGTACCAACTATATTTATCAAGCCAATAAAAAGGATGATATAATACATGTTTCTATACGACTGCTGTACATTTTTAAAGGCATCCTTAAAGCTTAAAAGCACCATGAAAAGTAATAATGAACCTAATCCTCCTAGAACTTGAATGCTCCAATGGTCAAAACTATAATCTAAAGAATGTGCAAATAACAAAAGTAAACTAACAGCTATAAGTAGTCGTTGCTTTCGTGTAATAACTGCAGTTGTTTTTTGCAATAAGATTGCCAACATCCACACATAAAAAACACCGAAATATTGAAAGTGTAAATAAAAGAATATGGCTTGCTGATACCATGATGACTCTTGCATTTCAAACACCATTAAAGGGCCTAACATATAAGGACCTAATGATGACAAAAAATGGAATAAAATACCTAATTTAACCAATTGATGAAACCCATTTTTAGGTTCAATTCGTTTCCACAACCTAATCAACAACACATAACTTAGCCACAAGTGTAGTGTTGAGAACAGTATAGAATAAAAGGCATAACCTTGTACCATAAATACAACTAGCAATATTGCTACACATAGCTGCATTGCGATATAAATAGTATAAGAAATTTTATCAACCCCTTTCGTAAAATTAGCCCATACAAATAATAACAACGCATTGAATAAAAAACCCAATAACATGACATGTGAATGTGAGTGCAATACGTTTTTAAAAGGAAAATTTGAAACTGAGCCTGTATAAGCATAACGCAATACCAACCCAATCAAAGCTCCTAAAAAACCATATGTTAGAGGGAATTTCCTCATTTTATCTATAGAAAATACTTTTGTAGCTGATTTCATTATAAATTAAATTCTACATTACAGTTTTGACATCTATATTTATACTTTGTGTAAAAAGGGAGTAGTGAAAACAACAATCCAAAAACAAACCAAAACAATGATTTCACATCTTTAATTGTCGAAAACAATTCTGTTTTTTTACTATTACAATTTGGGCAAGTTATTGAATTTCCTTCACCATCAACTGAATATTTTTTAATTGATTTTAGCACATGTATTGCTTCTTGTTCTTGATTTGCTAGAACTTTAAGCTTTACACCTCCAATAGCATTACTTACTAAAGGATCAGTATCTATGGTCAAATCATCAAACAGAAAAACTTTAATTCCGTCAGACTCTAAACGACCTTTAAGTATTTGTGCTTCATAAGAATATTGAAATACAGCTATGGTTTTAAATGTCTCACCCATATTATTGCAAAAATAATCAAAATTTAGTATTCAAAAAAAAACGCCAAGCAAATTGCTTGGCGTTTATATAACTTATGCTTGACCCGCTGGTCCAAAACTCATAGGAATTGGCGGTTGTTCATAATCTTTAATCTCACCATGTGCTTTTTCAAATCTACTCACATTCTCAGCCAGTGCTTTTGCTAATCGCTTAGCATGTTGTGGCGTTAAAATTATTCTAGATTTCACTTTAGCTTTTGGTGTACCTGGCATAACATTCACAAAATCAACTACAAATTCAGAAACAGAATGATTGATAATTGCCAAATTTGCATAAGTACCTTCAGCAATACTTTCATCCAATTCAATATTCAATTGATTATCTTTCTTTTTGTCTTCTGCCATATCAGTTCAAATTAATTAGCTTCCATTTCTTCAGTAGAACCAACAATAATATTATCATAAATACGCATTCCTGTACCAGCAGGGATTCTCTTACCAACGATAACATTTTCTTTTAATCCTTCTAAGGTATCTACTTTACCACTTACCGCCGCTTCATTTAACACTTTAGTTGTTTCTTGGAACGATGCAGCAGAAATAAATGATTTCGTCTGTAAGGATGCTCTTGTAATACCTTGCAAGATTGGTTCTGCTGTTGCAGGAATTGCTTCTCTAGCTTCAACTAAATTCTTATCAGCTCTTCGCAAAATTGAATTCTCATCTCTTAATTTACGTGATGACACTATTTGACCTGCTTTTAATTCCTCTGAATCTCCTGCATCTTCAACTACTTTCATTCCGTAAATGTTGTCATTTTCTTGAATAAAGTCATTTTTATGAATCAATTGATTTTCTAAGAAAATGGTATCACCAGAATCAATAATTTTAACTTTACGCATCATTTGACGTACAACCACTTCAAAGTGTTTGTCATTAATTTTCACACCTTGTAGTCTATATACTTCTTGAATTTCATTGACCAAATATTGTTGTACCGCAGACGGTCCTTTGATATTTAAAATATCTGTAGGTGTAACTGCACCATCAGACAATGGCATACCAGCTTTGATAAAGTCATTTTCTTGAACTAAAATTTGATTAGAAAGTTTTACTAAATATTTTCTAATGTCACCTAATTTAGATTCAACAATAATTTCACGATTACCACGCTTAATTTTACCAAAAGATACAACACCATCTATTTCAGAAACAACAGAAGGGTTTGATGGGTTACGAGCTTCAAATAATTCTGTTACTCTTGGTAAACCACCAGTAATATCACCTGCTTTACCAGATTTTCTAGGTATTTTAACCAAGGTCTTACCAGCATCAATTTTTTCACCTTCTTCAACCATCAAGTGAGCTCCTACAGGTAAACTGTAAGATCTAATAGTTTCTCCTTTATTATCTAAAATCAATAAAGTCGGAACAACTTTCTTATTCTTAGACTCAGAAATTACTTTCTCTTGGAAACCTGTTTGTTCATCAATTTCAACAATATAAGTAATCCCTTGATCTATATTTTCAAATTCGATTTTACCTTTAAATTCTGAAACGATAACTCCATTATAAGGATCCCATTGACAAACTACATCTCCTTTTTTGATCGTTCCTTTTGACTCTATCATTAAATGAGAACCATAAGGAATATTATTAGTACTCAATACTAATTTTGTTTTCTTGTCAATTATTTTAATCTCTGAAGTTCTAGAAATAACAATATTTACTTTATTGCCATCATTATCTAAACCTTCAACAGTATTTAAATCTTCAATTTCAATTTTTCCATCAAATTTTGAGATTAGTTTATTCTCTTCAGAAATATTTCCTGCAATACCACCCACGTGGAAAGTTCGTAATGTTAACTGTGTACCAGGTTCTCCAATAGATTGTGCTGCAATAACACCTACAGCTTCACCTTTTTGTACCATTTGTCTTGTTGACAAACTATGTCCGTAACATTTTGCACAAATACCACGTTTAGCCTCACAAGTTAATGCAGATCTTACTTCTACACTTTCTATCTGAGTCGCTTCAATTTCAGCTACTTCTTCATCACCGATAATAGTACCCGCAGCAACCAAAATTTCATCAGTACCAGGTTTATAAACATCATTTAAAGATGCTCTACCCCAAATACGTTCTCCTAAAGTTTCAACAATTTCATCATTTTTCTTTAACGGCTGAATATCTAGGCCTCTTAAAGTTCCACAATCATCTATATTTACAATTACATCTTGAGAAACATCAACCAAACGACGTGTTAGGTAACCCGCATCGGCAGTTTTAAGTGCGGTATCGGCAAGACCTTTACGAGCACCGTGAGTAGAGATAAAATATTCTAAAATTGATAATCCTTCTTTAAAGTTAGAAAGAATCGGGTTTTCAATAATTTCACCACCACCAGCAGTTGATTTTTTAGGTTTCGCCATTAAACCACGCATACCTGTTAACTGACGAATTTGCTCTTTAGAACCCCTTGCACCAGAATCAAGCATCATAAACACAGAGTTGAATCCTTGTTGGTCTTCTCTAAGGCGTTTCATAGATAATTCTGTCAATTTATTATTGGTAGAACTCCAAATATCAATAACTTGATTATAACGCTCTTTATTGGTTAGCATACCCATGTTATAACTAGAAGTAATGACATCAACTTGGTCATTAGCAGTTGCTATCATTGCTGTTTTTTCTTCAGGAATAATAATATCTCCTAAACTAAAAGATAAACCACCTTGAAATGCAAACTTATAACCGATATCTTTAATCGCATCTAAAAATTCACCTGTTGTAGGTACATCTGTTACTTTTAAAATATCACCAATAATATCTCTTAATGACTTTTTCGTCAATACTTCATTTATATAACCTGCAGCTTCAGGAACTACTTCATTAAACAATACTCTACCAACTGTTGTTGAAACAATTTGAGTCGTTAATTCTCCTTCTTCATTAAAATCTTTAGTTCTTACTTTTATACTAGCATTTAAATCAACTTTCTTTTCATTAAACGCAATATTCACTTCTTCAGGTGAATAGAAAATACTTCCTTCTCCTTTTATCTTATGGTCTTTAGTTGACTTACGCTCTTTTGTCATATAGTACAACCCTAAAACCATATCTTGAGAAGGTACAGTTATAGGAGAACCGTTAGCTGGATTCAAAATACTATGCGATGCCAACATTAACAATTGAGCTTCTAAAATAGCTTCAGGACCTAATGGTAAATGCACTGCCATTTGATCTCCATCAAAATCGGCATTAAATGCAGTACATACTAATGGGTGTAACTGTATTGCTTTCCCTTCAATCAATTTAGGCTGAAAAGCTTGAATACCTAGCCTGTGTAGTGTAGGGGCACGATTTAAAAGCACTGGATGTCCTTTTAAAACATTTTCTAAAATATCCCAAACTACAGGCTCTCTTTTATCTATTATTTTTTTAGCTGACTTTACTGTTTTTACAATACCTCTTTCTATCAATTTACGAATTACAAAAGGTTTGTAAAGCTCAGCAGCCATATCTTTAGGAATACCACATTCAAAGAGTCTTAATGTAGGTCCAACAACAATTACAGAACGTGCAGAATAATCAACACGTTTACCTAACAAGTTTTGACGGAAACGTCCTTGCTTACCTTTTAATGAATCTGATAACGATTTTAAAGGTCTGTTAGATTCTGTTTTTACTGCTGATGATTTACGTGTATTGTCAAATAATGAATCTACCGATTCTTGCAACATACGCTTTTCATTACGTAAAATAACTTCTGGAGCTTTAATCTCCATTAATCGTTTCAAACGATTATTACGAATAATAACACGTCTGTATAAATCATTTAAATCTGAGGTTGCAAAACGGCCACCATCTAATGGTACTAACGGACGTAATTCTGGCGGTATCACCGGAACTACTTTCATAATCATCCATTCTGGTTTATTTTCTCTATTTAAATTTGCATCTCTAAAAGCTTCAACAACATTCAGACGTTTTAATGCTTCTGTTTTTCTTTGCTTAGAAGTTTCTGTATTTGCTTTGTGTCTTAATTCATAAGAAAGAGCGTCTAAATCAATTCTTGATAACAATTCAATTAGACATTCTGCTCCCATTTTAGCGATAAACTTATTTGGGTCAGAATCATCTAAATATTGATTCTCTTGCGGAAGTGTTTCTAGAATATCTAGATATTCTTCTTCCGTTAAATAATCCATTTTTTCTAATGGCTCTCCTTCTATATTCTTAGCTATACCTGGTTGAATTACTACATAACGTTCGTAGTAAATAATCATATCTAATTTTTTAGAGGGTAAACCTAAAAGATACCCCATTTTATTAGGTAATGATCTGAAATACCAAATATGAGCAACAGGCACTACTAAATTAATGTGACCTACTCTATCTCTACGTACTTTCTTTTCGGTAACTTCTACTCCACAACGGTCGCAAATGATACCTTTATATCTAATTCTTTTGTACTTTCCACAAGCACACTCATAATCTTTTATTGGGCCGAAAATACGTTCGCAAAATAAACCATCTCTTTCAGGTTTGTGCGTACGATAATTGATAGTTTCGGGTTTTAAAACTTCTCCTCTAGATTTTTCTAGAATTGATTCTGGCGAAGCCAAACCAATAGAAATTTTACTAAATTTTTTTACAGTGTATTTTTCTCTTTGTTTTGCCATAATATCTAAAATGCAATCAATTAAAATGTAAAAATATGTTGTATTAAACTGTCTTTTATAATTTAACAGTTCCCCACTTTCGTGGGGATAAAATTATTCTTCTAATCTAACGTCTAAGCCAAGTCCTTTTAACTCATGCATTAATACGTTAAATGATTCTGGTAAACCAGGTTCTGGCATCGGCTCTCCTTTTACGATAGATTCGTAAGTTTTAGCTCTACCTAATACATCATCTGATTTTACCGTTAAGATTTCTCTTAATGTTGCAGATGCTCCGTATGCTTCAAGAGCCCAAACTTCCATCTCACCAAAACGTTGACCACCAAATTGTGCTTTACCACCTAGTGGTTGTTGTGTGATTAATGAGTATGGTCCAATAGAACGTGCATGCATTTTATCTTCAATCATATGACCTAATTTTATCATATAGATTACACCTACCGTTGCTGGTTGGTCAAAACGTTCACCTGTTCCTCCATCATATAAATAAGTATGTCCGAATTCAGGTACTCCTGCTTTATTTGTCAACTCAGTAATTTCATCAATCGTAGCACCATCAAAAATTGGTGTTGCATACTTTTGCCCTAAATTCTGACCTGCCCATCCTAAGACGGTTTCATAAATTTGCCCGATATTCATACGTGATGGTACACCAAGAGGATTCAATACAATGTCAACTGGAGTTCCGTCTTCTAAGAAAGGCATATCTTCAGCTCTAACAATACGAGCTACAATACCTTTATTACCATGACGACCTGCCATTTTATCACCTACTTTTAATTTACGTTTCTTAGCTATGTAAACTTTTGCTAATTTTACAATACCTGCTGGTAATTCATCACCTACAGTAATGGTGAATTTTTCTCTACGTAAAGAACCTTGAAGGTCATTAACTTTAATTTTATAGTTATGAATTAATTCATTAACTAAGCTATTAAGATGTTTATCAGTTGTCCAAGTACCTTTAGTTAAGTACTCAAAATCAGTTATAGCATTTAGCATTTTTAAGGTAAATTTCTTTCCTTTAGGGAAAATTTCTTCACCTAAATCATTAAGAACACCTTGAGCTGTTTTACCATTTACAAGACTAAATAATTTTTCAACCAAGATAGTTCTTAAGCTGTCAAACTTCACAACAAACTCAGATTCTAATCTAGAAATATCTTCTTTATCTTGACTTCTTTTTGCTTTATCTTTAACTATTCTTTGGAATAATTTCTTGTCAATTACTACCCCTTTTAAAGATGGAGATGCCTTTAAAGATGCATCTTTTACATCACCAGCATTATCACCAAAAATAGCACGTAATAATTTTTCTTCTGGAGTTGGATCTGACTCACCTTTTGGTGTAATTTTACCGATAAGAATATCACCAGGCTTAATTTCAGCACCAATACGAATCATTCCGTTTTCATCTAAATCTTTAGTAGACTCTTCACTAACATTCGGAATATCATTTGTCAATTCTTCAGCACCTAATTTAGTATCTCTAACATCTAAAGAATATTCATCAATGTGAATAGATGTAAAAATATCTTCACGTACTACTTTTTCAGAAATTACTATCGCATCCTCAAAGTTATACCCTTTCCAAGGCATAAAGGCAACTTTCATGTTTCTACCTAAGGCCAATTCACCTTTTTCTGTAGCATATCCCTCACAAAGTACCTGTCCTTCAACAACTTTATCTCCTTTTTTAACAATAGGATGTAAGTTAATAGACGTACCTTGATTCGTTTTTCTAAACTTAATTAATTTATACGTTTTAGAGTCTTCTTCAAAACTTACCAATCTCTGTTCATCAGTTCTTTTGTAGGTAATTGTAATGATATCAGAATCTACATAATCAACAACACCTTCTCCTTCAGCATTGATTAATATTCTTGAATCTTTAGCTACTCTACGTTCTAAACCTGTACCGACAATTGGAGACTGAGGTCTCATTAAAGGTACAGCTTGACGCATCATGTTTGATCCCATCAAAGCTCTATTCGCATCATCATGTTCTAAAAACGGAATTAAAGATGCCGAAATAGATGAAATTTGATTAGGAGATACATCCATATAATTAACTTCTTCTGGAGTTACTAATGGAAAATCACCTTCTTCTCTAGCTACAACCTTTTCTAATTCTATTTTACCATTTATATCTAAATCTAAATTTGATTGGGCAATTTTTTGACCTTCCTCTTCTTCAGCACTTAAATAAATTGGATCTTTGTTAACATCAACTACACCTCCTATTACTTCACGATAAGGTGTTTCAATAAATCCTAAATTATTAACTTTAGCATAAACTGATAATGAAGAAATCAAACCAATGTTTGGCCCTTCAGGTGTTTCAATTGGACATAAGCGACCATAATGTGTATAGTGAACATCACGAACCTCAAAACCTGCTCTTTCTCTAGATAAACCTCCAGGTCCTAAAGCTGACAATCTTCTTTTGTGTGTAATTTCAGCCAGTGGATTGGTTTGATCCATAAATTGAGACAATTGATTGGTCCCAAAAAATGAATTAATTACTGATGATAATGTTTTTGCATTGATCAAATCTATAGGTGTAAACACTTCATTATCACGCACATTCATTCTTTCACGAATGGTACGAGCCATTCTAGAAAGCCCTACTCCGAATTGAGATGCTAATTGTTCACCAACAGTTCTTACACGACGGTTAGATAAGTGATCAATATCATCAACTTCAGCTTTTGAATTTACCAACTTGATTAAATTCTTAATAATAGTAATGATATCTTCTTTGGTTAATACCTTTTGATTGATATCAATATCAAGCTGTAACTTTTTATTCATTCTATAACGTCCAACTTCACCAAGATTATAACGTTGTTCTGAAAAGAATAATTTATTAATAATTCCTTTTGCAGTTTCATAATCTGGCGGTTCAGCATTACGTAACTGACGGTATATGTGCTCTACAGCTTCTTTTTCAGAATTTGTAGGGTCTTTTTGTAAGGTGTTATGAATAATAGCATAATCACCCATTTGGTGGTCTTCTTTATGTAAAAGAATTGTTTTAGTACCTGCTTCTAAAATCTCCTCAATATGTTCTTTTTCAAGAACGGTATCTCTATCTAAAACAATTTCATTACGTTCAATAGATACAACTTCACCAGTATCTTCATCAACAAAATCTTCATGCCAGGTCTTTAATACTCTAGCAGCCAATTTACGGCCTAATACTTTTTTTAATCCACTTTTAGAAACTTTAATTTCATCTGCTAAATCGAAAATCTCTAAGATATCTTTATCTCGTTCAAATCCGATAGCACGGAAAAGTGTAGTCACAGGTAATTTTTTCTTTCTATCAATATAAGCATACATTACTTGATTGATGTCGGTAGCAAACTCAATCCAAGACCCTTTAAAAGGGATAACTCTTGCTGAGTATAATTTTGTTCCATTTGCATGGAAAGATTGTCCGAAGAAAACTCCAGGAGAACGGTGTAGTTGAGAAACTACAACTCTTTCTGCACCATTGATAACAAAAGTACCACTATGTGTCATATAAGGTATTGTACCTAAATACACATCTTGTACAATAGTTTCAAAATCCTCATGTTCAGGATCAGTACAATATAATTTCAATCTTGCTTTTAAAGGCACACTATGCGTTAATCCTCTTTCAATACATTCACGAATGGAATATCTTGGTGGATCAACAAAATAATCTATAAACTCTAAAACAAATTGATTTCTTGTATCTGTTATTGGAAAATTATCTGAGAAAGTTTTAAATAAACCCTCATCACTTCTCTCATCTGCTTTGGTTTCTAATTGGAAGAAATCTTGAAAAGATTTTACTTGAATATCCAAGAAATCTGGATAGTCTGTAATCAATTTGGCTGATGAAAAATTTACTCTTTCGGTAGTGTAATTTGTTGACAATGGAGAAATTTTTTAATTAAAAAAATAATAACTTATAAGAACGAATATATATACAAAATGGTTTAGGTCAATTGAAGTAAAATTCAATGACCTAAACCTTATTTGTTTAGCTCAATTTCGATTCCGATATTTCGGACGAGATTGGCTTATGGCTTATTTAAGCTCAACTTCAGCTCCAGCTTCTTCTAAAGATTTTTTAAGACCTTCAGCCTCTTCTTTAGAAACACCTTCTTTAATAGGAGATGGTGCAGCATCAACTAAACCTTTAGCATCTTTAAGACCTAAACCTGTTAATTCTTTAACTAATTTTACAACGGCTAATTTAGAAGCACCTGCTGCTTTAAGAATTACATCAAATTCTGATTTTTCTTCTTCTGCTCCACCATCTGGTCCACCTGCTGGTCCTGCTACTGCTACTGCTGCTGCTGCTGGCTCAATACCATATTCATTTTTTAATATATCAGCTAATTCATTAACGTCTTTTACTGACAAGTTAACTAACTGTTCTGCGAAATCTTTTAATTCTGCCATTTTTGTTTGTTTTAATTTTTTATTATTTTGTTTATAAGTGGTACTATTTATTTCTCTGATAAAGTCTTCAATATTCCTGATAATGTATTACCACCAGACTGTAATGCTGAAATAACATTTTTAGCAGGTGATTGTAATAACCCTATTATCTCTCCTATTAATTCTTCTTTAGATTTGATATTAACAAGTGTATCTAATTGATCATCGCCAACATAAATAGCGTCTTCAATATATGCACCTTTCAATACCGGTTTATCAGATTTTTTTCTAAAGTTTTTAATTACTTTAGCTGGAGCATTACTAATCTCAGAAATCATTAAAGAAGTATTTCCTTTTAAAACTTCTGGTAATTCTCCAAAATCTTTATCAGATTTCTCCATTGCTTTTGTAAGCAATGTGTTTTTAACAACTGCCAATTTCACATTAGCTTTAAAACAAGCTCTTCTTAATTGAGAAGTACTTGAAGCATCTAATCCTGAAATATCTGCAAGATATATGGTATTATTTTCAGCTAATTGGCTTGTTAAATCGTCTATTACTTGTGATTTTTGTTCTTTAGTCATAATTTTATAAACTTTTAACTTGCTTATGCATTAACTGATTTAGCATCTATTTCAATACTAGGACTCATCGTACTAGACATGTAGATACTTTTTACATATACACCTTTTGATGTTGTAGGCTTAAGTTTTATGATTGTTTGAAGCAATTCATTTGCATTACCTTCTATCTTATCAGCATCAAAAGACGCTTTACCGATAGAAGCATGAATAATTCCAGTTTTATCAACTTTAAAATCTATTTTACCGCCTTTTACATCAGCAACAGCTTTTGCTACGTCCATAGTTACCGTACCGGTTTTT
>JAMONB010000004.1 GCA_027066745.1 Flavobacteriaceae bacterium | reverse complement strand
TCTACTATCTTTGCCTTATAATAAAACAATTATGCCTTTTTTATTTATAAGCGGTGCTGAAATTTTTGTTGTTCTAATAATAGTATTGATGTTATTCGGTGCAGATAAAATACCCTCAATAGCCAGAGAGCTAGGCAAAGGTATGCGTCAAATAAAAGATGCAACCAATGATATTAAAAGAGAAATTAATGCCACTGCAGAAAAACAAGGTATTGACACAAACTTAGCTTCAGACTTAAAAAAAGATATAAAAAAGGTTAGAGAAAATATTCAAGACAATATCGATGAGGTTACTGGTCCAATAAAACGAAATTTTTAAATTGACTTTCCTAGAGAAAATTATAACATATGATAAAGAGTTATTTATCAAATTAAACGCACTAGGCTCTGAAACTTATGATGGTTTTTGGATGATTATTACCAATCAGTTTAGTTGGATTCCCTTATTTTTATTACTCTTCTTTCTGATTTTTAAAGCTTACGGGTTAAAAAAAGGTCTTGTTTTAGTTCTTGTGGCTGCACTATTAGTTACTTTTTCAGATCAGTTTGTAAATTTAATTAAAGATTTTTTTGAAAGACTTCGCCCTAATAATGACCCCTCAATAAATAATATCATCCGTATTCTAAAAACACCGCATAGTTTTAGTTTTGTGTCAGGGCATTCAACTACTTCATTCGCCGTAACGTTGTTTATGATTCTTACCTTAAAAAAACATTATAAATATCCGTTATTTTTACTTATTTGGCCTTTAGTTTTTGCCTATAGTAGAATTTATGTAGGTGTCCATTTTCCTATAGATCTTTTTATAGGAATGCTACTTGGTAGCATAGAAGGTTATGCTTTTTACAGGCTAAGTTTAGTGTTTTTAAAAAAAGTTTAGTAGCTTTGGAGTGATCGCTACTGCATTTTTTAACCTGATTTATGCAGCATACTACTATTATTCACCTTTTAACCAAACTAACCATGAAAAAAATTTATTTTATTTCAACAATACTACTCTTGGCTTTTTTAAGCTCATGTAATAATGAAGAAATAGTACCAATTCAAGAAACAGCTGTTCAAGAAGTCTTGACAGTTGCAGAAATTAACCAACAGATAACCAAATCTTTAGACGAGAAAGGTTCTTTTGATTGGAGTGATGCTAGTGATCATTTGCTGTGGAGTGCCTCAGTACATGGAGGAAATATTTTAACGATTGGTTACGGAAGTGAAAACGAAAATTTTAGGTCAGAAAGCCAAAAATTAATTTCTGTTAAAGAAGATATTATCAATACCATTTCAACTTCTAATGGCTTGAAAAAAAGCAAAAAAGAAATTGTTGTTTATGATGATGAAGTATTGAATTATATAGATGTAAAAATTGTTACATTAAATACCATTACTGAGCTTAGAAAGAATCCAAAAATTCGTTATTTAGAACCAGACGGTTTTGTCTATAGTGGTACTATAGCACAAAAAAGTGCCTCTTCTAGTGGATGTGATAAATCTAGTGAAAAAATTAGCAATTTAGATTACGGAACATTACCTACAGGAGCTCGTGTTCCTTGGAATTTTTATACCCATAAAATTAATCAAGCATGGGCTTATAGTAAAGGTCGTGGTGTTGGTGTTGGCGTGGTTGATACTGGACTTTCGCCTAATCAAGCCAATTTAGGAGCAAAGTTTGATGATTTTTACTCAGGAAGGTATGTTAGAAAATATGGTGCTTATGTAGATTCTTGGAAATGGTGGAAAACCAAAACTGATGGTCCGAATGATAAATGCGGACACGGTACTAGTTCTTGTGCTACAATTGCTGCTCCGAATAATAATACTTCTCAATTTGTTGGTGTTGCTTATGAATGTAATTTAATATCATATAGAGGTACAAGTGATGTTGTCCTTAACGGATATCAAGAAAAAAAAGGTGTAGCAAATGCCATAAAAGCACTTGCTAGAAGAAATGATGTAAAAATAATTTCACTTTCTATAGGATACATTTGGTCTATTGGTAAAGTTAAAGATGCTATTAGGTACGCCTATGCAAGAAATAAAATGATTTTTGCTGCTGGTGGTACTTCAACAAGTTTTACCAATTGGTATGGTGTTATATTCCCTGCGAATATGAATGAAACAGTTGCAGTAACTGGAATTGAAGAAAGAAGTTCTTATAATGAATGTGATGTTTGTCATACAGGTAGTAAAATCGATTTTACGTTTGTTATGGAACGAGGCAATAATCATCATCAACCAGTATTGGGATATTATAATGGTCAATCAACATATTTTGGAGGCTCTTCTGTTGCAACAGCTTCAACAGCAGGAATAGCTGCTTTGGTTTGGGCAAAGTATCCTTCTTGGTCAAGAGCTCAAATTTTGACACGTTTAAAACAATCAGCTCGGTTTTATCCTAATAAAAATGGAGATTTCGGCTATGGTAGTATTGATGCATTAAAAGCAGTCAGAGGTTATTAATGGCTGTAGACTAAAGTTTGAAGACAGAAGCAAAAATGTCAGTTCGAGTGGTTTTTTTACTAAAAAATCGTATCGAGAACCTATTTGATTACAAATGATTCAACACTAAAGATATTTATGTCTTCAAACTTTTTTATTTCACTCTACTAATGGTCAATCCATCACGAATAGGTAGTACTACTGTTTCAATTCTTAGGTCTTCTTTTAGGAGTTGATTATAAGCTATTAAAGCAATTGTATCGTGGTCTTTTACTTCGGGTTTTGTTGTTACTTTTCCACTCCACAATACATTGTCTGACAAGATGATTCCACCAGGATTCATTTGGTCAATAATCAAATGAAAATAATTAGAATAATTAGTTTTATCTGCATCAATAAAGACCAAATCAAACTTTTCATCGAGCTTCGGAATAACCTTTAAAGCATTACCTAAATGCTGTTTGATTTGATTTTTATAAGGCGATTTGTCAAAATATTTTTTTTGGAAATCTACCAATTCTTCATTGGTGTCAATAGTGTGTAACACACCTTGTTTAGGTAAACCTTCTGCCAAACACAATGCAGAATAGCCTGTATAAGTACCTATTTCTAAAATGGTTTTAGGCTGTATAAGTTTAGAAAGCAGAGACAATAATCTTCCTTGATAATGACCACTTAGCATTCTTGGTACTAATACTTTTTGCCAAGTTTCTTTGCTGAGTTGTTGAAGTAGTTCAGGCTCATCTTCTGAAGAAGAAACTATATAATCATCTATTTCTTTGGGGAGGAAATTCATTAAGTTATTGATCAACTTCCTTAGATATATTTTCTTGAAGTACTACTTTTTCTTGTTCAGAAAATTGATGATTGGTTTCACATTTATGCAAATGTTTATCACATACTTTAGTTACTACAGCATTTTGTTTAGAGTACATTCCACACTTTTTACACAAGAAAAGGTGAAAGGTTAATTTAAGTTTCTCCCAAAAGGAAGCTTCTTTGTACTGATTTTTATCGCAAATCGTAGTTGCTTCATCACAATTAATAAAAAACTTATTACTCATTTCTCTTTATTTTGCAAACCAATTTTCTTCTAAACATTTTCTTAATTGATGTCTTGCTCTGTGTATAATTACCCAAAGGTTAGACGGTGTAATGTCTAATTCATTACAAATCTCTTCTGTTTCATAATTTTCAACCGTTTTTAATAAAAAAACCATTCTATATTTTTCGGGTAAAAAAGCAATACAAGCGTCAATTGCACTTTTTAATTCTGTGTTTTCAATGTTCTTTTCTGCTTCATTTCCCCAAGAAGAAGGAGCTCTTTCTTCTATCCATTTTCCTTTTCTTTCACCATCTTCATAAAAGTCCATTCTAACCTCAACCTTACCCTTTTTAGAATTTATTTTTCTATAATAATCAATAATTTTACGTTTAAGAATAGAGATTAACCATGTTCTTTCTGAAGCTTGTCCTCTATAATTATCTTGTGCTTTTAAAGCAGAGAAAAATGTTTCTTGCACAATATCTTTTGCCAATTCTTCTTTGTTAACTCTGGTAATGGTGTAGTTAAACAAATAGTCAGCATGTTTTTGTGCCCAATTATTCGGATCTAATTTATGTTTTGGTTCTTCAGACATTAATTTTTATGAAATGTAAATATAAGTATTCCTATTCAATCTCTTCTCTATATTCTTTGTTCTCTTTTCTATTGACCAATATGAAAAATAGCATCTCCCATATTAATAATAGGAAAATTATTTACAGCAATAATATAACCATCATAAGGAGTCTTTACTTTAAAGCTTGTTTCTCCATAAGTATCCATAATATAGCCTAGAGTTTGTCCTTTTTTTACAGCAGACCCATTTTTAACAATCGTTCTAAAAAGCCCAGCATACTTAGCACGAATCCATTTTCTATTAGTAATTTCAATGCCTTTTTCCATTTCTGGGATAACGACACTTTTAGCAATCATATTAAAATATCGTAAGATATTAAGAGTACCATTAATTCCTTTTTTAATGGATAATCTGTCTAATCGTAATGATTCTCCTCCTTCAAAAACAAGGATTGGAATATGGTGTTTATAACAGGCGTTTCGAAACGATTTCGGAATTAATTTTGAAGCAAATTGATACGGAGCATTAAAAATAGTGGCTAATTGTTTAGCTCTTTCATCTTCTAAGGTATATCGAATTTGAGGATAATTGCAGCGTTGCTCTCCTCCCGTATGAAAATCAATCCCAAAATCAACATTTTCTACAATCTCTTTCATCAAATAAAAAGCCATCCTGCTTGCTAAAGATCCTTTTTTAGAACCAGGAAAACACCTGTTTACATCTTTCCCGTGCATATCACGAGAAAAGTTTAAAAATCCGAATACATTCAACAATGGAACCACAATTACGCATCCTTTATATATTTTATAATCTTTATTAATTAGCATTCTTCTAATTAATTCTACACTATTTACCTCATCTCCATGCAGACCTCCTTGCAATAAAATAGTTGGTCCCGCTTCTTTTCCGTTAAAAATATAGACAGGAATTTCAATTAAGGTTCCTGTAGGTAATCTATCAATAGGGATTTTAATCAGCTTAGATTCGCCTGAAACAACTTTATAACCTCGAACCTCTATTGTTTTATTTTTATACTCTTTTTCGAACATGTCTTTCTATATATTTAATGACTTCTACTGCGACATTCACTTTGGTATAGGCCTCAATTCCTTGAAATCCAGGAGAGCCATTTACCTCAATTAATAATGCCCCTCTTTTTGAACGAATCATATCAACACCAGCTACTGGTAAACTTAAATATTGGGCTGCTTTTAAAGCAATTTTTTGTTCTTTATCAGATAATTGGATGTTTTCACCCGTACCACCTCTATGGATATTCGATCTGAATTCACCCTTTTCGCCTTTACGCTTCATAGCAGCCACCACTTTATTCGCCACAACAATGGCTCTGACATCTTCACCGTTTGATTCTTCTACAAATTCTTGTAATAGAATATTCGTATTCATATTGTAAAGTGCATCTAATATAGATTTGGCAGATTTTTTTGATTCCGCCAATATCACACCCATTCCCTGCGTTCCTTCTTGCAGCTTAATAATTACAGGTGGCCCACCTAACAATTCAATTTGTTCGTCAATATTTTGAGGATTGATAGAGAAAACTGTTTGTGGAATAGGAATGTTTTTTCTATTCATTATTTGTAAGGTTCGTACTTTGTTCTGGGCTCTTAAAATCCCTAAAGACCTTGCTGTACTAAACACGTTATTCATCTCAAACTCCTTAACAATTGCAGCACCATGACGGCTCACAGAAGCTCCAATTCTCGGAATAATCACATCTGGCCAATTAATAATATTATCACCTTCAAAAATAATTTGAGGTTTACCATCACCTAATTTTACAGAGCATTTGGTGTGATTTATAACACGTACTTGATGCCCTCTATGCTCAGCTTCTTCAACCAAGCGTTGCGTAGAATAAATATTTTCGCCAACTGATAATATGATTATTTTCATTAAACCCTTAACTTTGTTTCAATCTCTATTTTGTTTTCTAATGTTCTATGTACAGGACATCTATTGGCAATTTGAAGTAAGCGTTGTTTTTGTTCTTCAGTTAAATTACCTTTTAGATTAATCTCACGTACAAATTTATCTATTTTTGGTTCATCTTTATCACAACAATCAGAATCTTTTGCGTGTTGTTTAAAATGTTCTAAATGAACTTTTACCTCCCGTAAATTCCATTCTTTTTTATCAGCATACATGCGTAAAGTAATCGCGGTACATGACCCTAAACTTGCTAATAACAATTCATACGGACTCATACCCGCATCTTTTCCGCCGTATTTTTTGGGTTCGTCTACCAAAATAGAATGGCTTCTCGCCACAATTTCAGTGGTATACTTTTCTCTACCAACTCGTACTACTACTGATTTATCTGTTGACAGTTCTTTTGGTTCATCAGAATTCACATAACGATTTGCCCAGCTTGAAATTACTTGACCTACATAAAAAGAGTCTTGCTTGTTGGTGAGTAAATGATTTGCTCCGTCTAATGAAATAAAGCTTTTAGGATGATGTGCTGCACTATAAATATCACGTGCATTCTTCACTTCAACTACTTTATCTTGTGGAGAATGGAATACCAAAATAGGCTTGCGTAAATTTTTTAATATTTTTGGTAAATCTTGATCGTGAATATCATCTAAAAATTGTTTTTTTATGGTAAACTTTCTACCTGCTATATCAAATGTAGCCTCTCCGTCTAGTTCAATATCTTCTAAATATTCTTCAAATAAATGTTCTACATGACTTGGGTTAGAAGGGGCTGCAATAGTAGCAACTGTTTCAATAGAATCAATAGCGTTTGCGGCATAAATTGCTGCTGCTCCACCTAATGAATGTCCAATAATGATTTTTGGAGCATGATGGTTTTTTGTTAAAAAATTTGCAGCAGAAATCAAATCGTCAACATTACTTGTGAAATTTGAATCTTCAAATTCCCCTTCACTTTTCCCTAGACCTGTAAAGTCAAAACGCATTACAGCGATGTTGTTTTGTGTTAGAGCACGTGAAATATTTCGTACCGCTGTGAAATTTTTATTTCCCGTAAAAAAGTGTGCAAATAATGCATAACTTAAAGGTTTTTTATCAATAGGTAAATCTATTTCTCCTGTTAATAATTGTCCTTGCTTATTTTTAAATTGAACCTTCTTACTATACATCGTTATTTTTTAGACGTAAAAGATACAACTGATTTACGAAATAAGACTATCTGCTTTAACATTTAATATTATCCATTAAATTTAGTGGATAAATTTATTATTTTTAAAATGATTCTAAATAAGAAAAAAATAAAGAATCATTGATTACCAACTTAAAAGGAAACCTTATCTTTGTTTTATAAAATAAAAACTAACCAAAAATGAGTGGATTTTTATCTTCATCGCTTGCCAGAAAGTACGCTATGGCTCTTTCGGCATTTTTCTTAATTTTTTTCCTGTTAATGCATGTTACTATAAACCTATTGTCAGTTTGTAGTGAGAATGCATTTAATGTGGCATCTCATTTTATGGGAACCAATCCGTTAATTCAGTTTGCAATGCAACCCATTCTTATTATTGGTGTTGTTTTTCATTTTGTAATGGGTTTTGTTTTAGAATTAAAAAATAAAAAAGCACAAGGTGTCAAATATTTTAAAGACAATGGTGCTGCTAATTCTACTTGGATGAGTAGAAATATGATCTATTCTGGTCTAGCAATTTTAGCATTTATCGTTTTGCACTTTATTGATTTTTGGATTCCTGAACTCAAATACAAATACGTAGATGTTTTACCTGAAGATCCTAATCGGTATTTTCACGAACTACAACATAAATTTGAAAACCCTTTACGCGTAGGTGCTTATATTATTGCATTTGTGTTTTTAGCATTACACTTACTACATGGTTTTCAATCGGCTTTCCAATCAATGGGATTAAATAATAAATACACCAAAGGTTTTGAAAAAGGAGCAAAAGCCTATGCTATTGTCATTCCGCTTCTATTTATTTTTATTGCACTTTTTCATCATTTCAATCATTAAGATATTATGGCAAAATTAGATTCAAAAGTTCCAAAAGGTCCTATTGCTGACAAATGGACAACCTATAAAGATAAAATTGATTTAGTAAATCCAGCTAACAAACGTAATATTGATATTATCGTTATTGGTACAGGTTTGGCAGGAGGTTCTGCTGCTGCAACTTTAGCAGAATTGGGCTATAATGTTAAAGCTTTTGCTTATCAAGATTCTCCAAGACGTGCTCATTCTATTGCCGCTCAAGGTGGGATAAATGCTGCTAAGAATTATATGGGCGATGGCGATTCAAATTACCGCTTATTTTATGATACCGTAAAAGGTGGCGATTATCGTTCACGAGAAGCAAATGTATATCGTCTAGCAGAAGTATCAGGTAATATTATTGATCAATGTGTGGCTCAAGGTGTTCCTTTTGCTCGTGATTATGGTGGTTTATTAGACAACCGTTCGTTTGGAGGAGTTCTCGTTTCTAGAACTTTTTATGCCAAAGGACAAACAGGACAACAATTATTATTAGGAGCCTATTCTGCTATGAACAGACAAATTGCTCGCGGTAAAATAGAAATGCATAATCGTCATGAAATGCTTGATGTGGTTATCGTTGATGGTAAAGCACGGGGTATTATTGCACGAAATTTGATTACAGGAGAGATTGAGCGGCATTCTGCTCATGCAGTGGTTATAGCTTCTGGAGGTTATGGAAATGTCTATTTCTTATCAACCAATGCAATGGGTTCTAATGCAACCGCCGCTTGGAAAATTCATAAAAAAGGAGCGTATTTTGCAAATCCATGTTATACGCAAATTCATCCTACATGTATCCCTCGTTCTGGTGATTACCAATCTAAACTGACTTTAATGTCTGAATCATTACGTAATGATGGTAGAATTTGGGTGCCAAAACATATGGAAGATGTACTCGCTATCCGTGAAGGAAAGTTAAAACCAACACAGATTCCAGAAGAAAATAGAGATTATTATTTAGAAAGACGTTATCCTGCATTTGGTAATTTAGTGCCTCGTGATGTAGCGTCAAGGGCAGCAAAAGAACGTTGTGATGCTGGTTATGGCGTAAATGAAACTGGCGAAGCAGTGTATTTAGATTTTAAAGCTGCCATACAGCGTTATGGAACGGAGCAAGCCTTGTTACATGGTGATCATAATCCGTCAAAAGAAAAAATATTAGAACTAGGAGAAGCTGTAATTGAAGAAAAATATGGAAACTTATTTCAGATGTATGAAAAAATTGTAGCTGAAAATCCATACAAAACACCAATGATGATTTATCCTGCAACCCATTATACCATGGGAGGCGTTTGGGTAGATTATAACTTAATGACTACCGTACCTGGACTGTATTGTATTGGTGAAGCTAATTTCTCAGATCACGGTGCAAATAGATTAGGTGCTTCTGCTTTAATGCAAGGTTTGGCAGATGGTTATTTTGTATTGCCATATACTATTGGCGATTATTTATCGGATGATATTCGTACAGGAGAGATTCCTACAGATACTGCTGAATTTGAAGAAGCAGAAAAAGAGGTGAAAGAGCGATTAGATTTCTTTATCAATAATAAAGGAACACATTCTGTTGACTACTACCATAAAAAATTAGGAAAGATAATGTGGGATAAAGTAGGGATGGCTCGAAACGAAAAACACTTAAAAGAAGCTATTGCTGAAATTAAGGAAATTCGAGAAGACTTCTGGAAAAATGTAAAAGTACCAGGTAGTTTAAATGAATTCAACCAAGAACTAGAAAAAGCAGGTAGAGTGGCAGATTTCTTAGAATTAGGAGAATTATTCGCTAAAGATGCTTTAGATCGTAAAGAATCTTGTGGAGGTCATTTTAGAGATGAATCTGTAGAAACTGATGGCCCACAAAAAGGAGAGGCATTACGTGACGATAAAAATTATAAATATGTAGCTGCTTGGGAATATAAAGGCGAACCAAGTGATGCTATATTGCATAAAGAAGAATTAGAGTTTAAAGATATTGAATTAAAAACGAGAAGTTATAAATAAGTTTTAAAAGAGAGAAAAGAACAAAGAAAATAGACAAATTGGGATTCAAGAAAAGACATAATTACAAAAATTTAAAGATTTGGAAGTTAGGTCTAGAAATTACAAATGATATTTCAGATATTTTACAAGAATTTCCAAAACATGAAAAATATGATTTAAGCTCTCAGTTAAGTAGATGCTCGGTTTCAATGCCTAGTAATATAGCTGAAGGTTCTGCAAGAACAGATAAGTCTTTTTCTCATTTTTTAGATATTTCACTTGGATCTTCTTTTGAATTAGGAACACAGTTATTGGTTGCATACCATAGAAAATATATAAAAGAAAAAACTTTAGGAATACTAGAAAATAAAATTGAAGAATTTCAAAGAATGACAATGGGTTTTCAAAATGGACTGAATTAAATCTTTTTTCTATTCTCTCTATTCTTTTTTCTGATAAAAAATTAAAAATTATGAATCTAACACTAAAAATCTGGAGACAGAAAGGACCAAATGACAAAGGTCAAATGGTTGATTATAAAGTAACCGATATTTCAGAACATATGTCATTTTTAGAAATGATGGATGTTTTAAATGAGCAATTGGTTGCCAAAGATGAAGAGCCAGTAGCCTTTGACCATGATTGTCGTGAGGGGATTTGTGGAATGTGTTCTATGTACATCAATGGTGAAGCACACGGTCCAGATAGAGGTATTACCACTTGTCAATTACATATGCGTATGTTTAAAGATGGAGAAACTATAACCATAGAGCCTTTTAGAGCTAATGCTTTTCCTGTAATTAAAGATTTAGTAGTTGATAGAATGGCTTTCGAACGCATTCAACAAGCAGGAGGGTTTATTTCTGTAAACACATCTGGAAATACACAAGACGCAAATGCAATTCCAATATCTAAACATGCTGCAGATGATGCTATGGATGCAGCCACTTGTATAGGTTGCGGTGCTTGTGTGGCTACCTGTAAAAATTCAAGTGCAATGTTATTTGTTTCAGCAAAAGTTTCACAATATGCTTTACTCCCACAAGGGCAAGTTGAAGCTACTGATAGGGTACTGAATATGGTAAAACAAATGGACGAAGAAGGCTTTGGTAACTGCACCAATACAGGTGCCTGTGAAGTTGAATGCCCAAAAGGAATCTCTTTAGAAAATATTGCCAGAATGAATAGAGAATATTTAGCTGCCAGTTTAAAAGGATAAACCTTACCTGAGACTTTGCTCTATAACTTTTAATTAAACTATATTTTAATTTCGTTAATCCAAAGGGAAGAAAAAAGGTAAAATCCCAAATTCCAATTATGGTCTTTGGGATTTTTATTTTTTAAAATTAAAAAGAGGTGTTCTTCATGACAAATTTTGCAATCATGTAACAAAACATTAAATTGTACTACCTATAAGTAACAAATTAACAAAACCTATTTATGATTCAAGTAGAAAATATTACAAAGCAATATGCTTTAAGTAAAAAGCAACGTAAAGAATTACAAACCAACAGTACTTCAATTTCTGCAGTAAATAATGTTAGTTTTACTTGTAAACCTGGTAGTGTATTTTCTTTATTAGGACCAAATGGTGCAGGAAAAACAACTTTATTGCGAATGATATCTACCATATTAACACCTTCTTCAGGAGATATTAAAGTAGATGATGTTAGTGTGATTGAAAATCCACAAGAAGTACGTAGGAGAATAGGTTTTTTAACAGGTTCAACAAACCTTTACGACAGACTAACTCCTGGTGAAATTGTAAAATACTTTGCAGATTTACATGGTTTAGATGCATCAATTTTTAAAGAACGTAAAGAGCAACTTTTTGAGCAATTGAATATCAATGAGTTTTCAAAAAAACGGATTGGTCAACTTTCTACAGGTATGAAACAAAAAGTTTCTATCGCTAGAAGCATGATTCATGACCCTAGTGTTGTAATTTTTGATGAACCTACTTCAGGTTTAGATGTGATTACTGCCAATAGTATTATTGAACTTATCAGACAATGTAAACAAGATGGAAAAACTGTAATTTTCTCTTCACATATTATGAGTGAAGTTGATTTGTTATGTGATGATCTTGCTATTATCGCTAAAGGCAATCTGATTTATAATGATACTATGGATGCCTTTAGAAAACAATCAGAAGGAAAATCATTAACAGAAGCATTTATCAACATTGTAAACCAAAACAACTAGACTTATGAAAACGATATTCACTGTTATAAAAAAAGAGCTTACAGATACTTTAAGAGACAAAAAAACGTTGTTTTCTGCTATCTTATTACCTGCTTTGGCAATGCCTTTATTGTTATTGGGAGTTACCAAATTACAGCAAAATTTATTGAATAAAGAGCAAAATAAACAACTTAAAGTGGCTTTAATCGGTGCCCCACAAAATATAGTTTCACAATTTAAGGATACTACATTTGTATTGGTAAATGATATTGCTTTAGCTGGAGTAAAAGATTCTATCAATAATGGGAGTTTAGATGCTGTGTTAGAATTCAAACCTGATTTTCAAGAGAAAGTTTCAAGTTTACAATCTGGAGGATTAAATCTCTATTATAAATCGACCAACTTGATGGTAGAAAAGCGAATTAGAGAGAAATTAGACAGTTATAAATCGATTGTTATGAATGATCGAATTAAACAATTAGAGCTTTCATCTGAAGCTTTAGAACCACTCAGTATTTCAAAAATTGATATTGCATCACCCAAAGAACAAATAGGAAAAATGATAGGTGGTTTTATTCCTTATATTTTTATCATATTTTGTTTTATGGGATGTATGTATCCTGCTTTAGATTTAATTACAGGAGAAAAAGAACGTGGTACTATAGAAACTCTATTGACTGTACCAGCATCACGATTTAAAATTTTAATGGGTAAGACAATTACCATTGCTTTAATCGGTATTTCTGCCGCACTAATGACCATTGCGGGTATGTTTGTAGGCTTAAAATTTATTGATGGCATTCCGCCTGATTTTTTAAATGCAATAAATGATATTTTAGGCTTAAAGTTTATTTTAATGTTGTTTGCCATGTTGATTCCTTTGAGTGTTTTCTTTGCAGGATTATTATCAGCAATAGTAGTAAGAGCAAGTAGTTTTAAAGAAGCTCAAAGTTATGTAACTCCATTGTCATTTGTCATCATTATTCCTGCAATGATAGCTTTAATGCCAGGGGTAGAATTGACTTGGCAAACGGTATGGATTCCTATTTTAAACATTGCTTTAGCAACCAAAGAAATTATTGCGGGTACCATTCAACCCGCTCATTATATTGTAGTGGTTGGTTCATTAATTCTTTTAGCTATTGTGGCTGTATTTTTTAGTCTGAAACAGTTTTCAAAAGAAACTATGGTGTTGAAGTAGATGTGTTTAACCAAAATAGAAAAAAGCCCGAAACTATAAGTTAAGGGCTTTTTAAAACATTTTTGTAGTATCTGATTATTAATATTTTATTATTTTTTCAGAAACTTTAGTGCTGTCTGTTTTAAGATTTAAATAATAAACTCCGTTTGCTAGTCTTGAAACATCTATAAGATTCTTTCCGAAGGTTAGTTTACCTTTAAAAATGATTTGTCCTTTTGTGTTTACTAAAGTATAATTAGCCTCTTCTTCAATATGTATTTGTAACTTATTTTGAACAGGGTTTGGGTACATTACAAAGCCTTTTAACTCAAAATTATCCGTAGTTAAAACTTGACCTCTACAATCATCACTAAAGCTAGTTTGAACATCTATAGTTGTCCAGTTCGCTGTAGCATATGCCGCATTATCAACATTAATACAAGTTAAATTTGGATTTCTTGTAGTATTAAATAAAGTGACACTACTATTGTTTCCGTTTTTAACATCTAAACTAGATAGGTTATTGTTTTCAGTAATAATTTCTAGCAATTGTAGGTTAGAACTCAAATCTAAATCTACAATTTTATTATCAGAAACATTTAATTTTTCGAGAGAAGCAAATTCTTCTATCCCTGTTAAATCTATTATATTTTTATTAGAAATATCTAAGTTTTTTAATAGACTAATTGCATTAGTTAAAGTTACTTTACCATCAACTATATCGTCAATACCTAAGTCTATTAAAGCCTGCTCAAAATTATTGTCAGGTGTGCTAACTGTACAATCTTCATTAAAATTACTCTGAGAATCAATGTTTGTCCAATTTGTTGTTGAATACCCAACGTTATCTACAGTAATACATACCAAATCAGGATTATTTAAAGCAGAAAAATAGGTGAAATTAGTATTGTTACCATTTTTTACATTTAACCCTGTAAAAGCATTATTGTTGGCAGAAAAATAAGTTGTTTTATGATTTTCACAAATATCTAAATACGTCAACTTATTGTTGTCAGAGGTAAATGTAACCAGTTCTGTATTGTGACGAGTATCTAAACTAGTCAATAAATTGTTATTACAATTTAAGGTTATTAATTCAACAAAATCTTCAATTCCTGTAAGGTCAGTTATACTTTTATTTGAAATATCTAAATTAGTAATGAAATTAATATTTGCAGTTGGCACATAATCATCTAAAACAGTATCATACCCTAAGTCTATTAAGGCTTGTTCAAAATTATTGTCGGGTACATAGGTTAGGTCTGTACTTGCACTACAATCTGTGCTAAAGGTAACATTGTAAAATTTCTCCTTCCAATTGGCTGTAGCATATGCTACATCATCTACAGTAACACATGTTAAAACAGGAAATATTCTTACTTTTCCTAAAGTCATGTTGGTGTTATTACCATTTTTAAGGTTTAGAGATTCTAAATTAAGAAGATAATAAAGACCTAACTCTTTTAGCTTTGTGTTTTTACTAAAATCTAACTTTTTAAGGTTGCGATTCTCTTCAATTATTATAGACTCTAATGCTGTACAGGTACTTACATCTAAACTGCTAAAATAAGGGAAAATTCGGGTACTTCCGAAATCTAGCTTTTTTAAAGCAGTACAATTGGTGAGGTTTATACCTTCTGTACAATTTCCAGCTTTTACGCTTTCTAAAGCTGTGCAATTGCTTAAATTTAAACCAGTAACTTTGTTAATATAAACTTCTTTTAGTTTTGTATGGTTGCTTAAATCTAGAAAATTTGTAGAGCCTCTTTGACTATTGACTACATATAGTTTTTCTAAAGCAAGATGGTTTTTTAAGTTTAAAATAGCAGTTACATCACTTGTACTAATTCTTATTTCTTTTAAAGCTAAATTTTTACGGATGTCTGGCACACCTGATTTATCTAGACGGATAGATAATTTTTCTAAATAAACCATTTTACTTAAATCGACCGTTTTATTGTTAAATCTATCAAGAAACATGGATAAGCTACGTAAATTAATAAAAGCTTCAAGACCTGTAAAATCTATATAATAGGAACCTGAATCGTCAAATTCAGTAATTCTTTCAATTTCTGATGTTAATACGTAATCATCTAACACATCATCATACCCTAAGTCTATTAATTTTTGTTCAAAATTATTGTCGGGTACGTAAGTAAGCCCTGCATATATACCTTCACAATCTGTACTGAACGAAGTTTGACTATCTACTTTATTTTTCCAATAAATTGCTGCATAAGGGTCACTTGTAATACAGGTTAAATCAGGGTTATTTAGAGCACTAAATTCAAAGTATTTACTATACTTTCCGTTTTTAACATTTAAGCTAGTCAATTTATTAGATGAGCAATCAAGATTATTTAAATTTTTATGCTTACTTAGATCTAAACTGGTTAGCTGGTTGTTAGAACAATTAAGACTTCTTAATATTGTTTTCTTACTAAAATCTAAGTGGGTTAGTTTATTATTAGAACAATTTAGATTTTCTAAATTACTAAAACCTTCTACCCCAGTAAGGTCAGTAATGTCTTTGTTAGAAATATTTAGCTCTACAATATTGTTAATATATACAGTAAAGACATAATCATCTAGCACATCATCATAACCTAAATCTATCAAGGCTTGTTCAAAATTATTGTCTGGTACATAGGTTAATTCTGTACTTAAATTGCTACAATCTTCAGTAAAAATAACCTGTGAATCCCTATCTCTCCAATTACTAATTGAATACTGTATATCATCTACTGTAATACAGCTTAAGTCTGGGTTATTAGTTACTCTAAAAGCTCTTATATGAGTATTGTTTCCGTTTTTAACATTTAAACTGGTTAAGTTATTATTTTCACAAAATAAGTAATCAAGCTTAGGGTTTTTTGACAGGTCTAAATTGGTTAAAGCATTACTACTACAATATAGGTTTTCAAACTCAAGGTTCTGTGACAAATCTAAACTGGTTAAATTATTGTTTTCACAAAACAGATATTTAAGGTTCTGTGAAAAGTTTAAGTTGGTTAAAGCATTATTCTTACAATTTAACCAGCTAAGATCAGGGTTCTGTGACAAATCTAAACTGGTTAAAGCATTATTCTTACAACCCAGAGATGTTAATTCAACAAAACCTGCTATTCCTGTAAGGTCGGCAATATTTTTATTTGACACATCTAAACTGGTAATGGTATTGATATTTGCTGTTGGCACATAATCATCTAGTACATCATCATAGCCTAAATCTATCAAGGCTTGTTCAAAATTGTTGTCGGGTATATGTGTTAACTCTCTTGTATAATTACATTCTTCACTAAAAAAGGTATGCGAGTCAATATTGACCCATTTTGTTGTAAAATATGTTGCATCATCAACACCTATACAAGTTAAGTCAGGGTTATTATTTACTATAAACTTTTGAATGTTTTCATTATTTCCATTTTTAAGGTTTATGAATTTTAATTTTTCACAATTTGTAATGCTAATGGAATTTAAAATTGTATTCTTAATTAGATTTAAATCTACCAGCATATTATTATCTAATTTTAGAATCTTTAAAGCTATACAACTGCTAAGATCTAAATTACGATAAGTACCTCTTCCTATTTGTAACAACCTTAATGTAGTACAATTATTTAGATCTAAACCCTTACTACCCAGTTTATTAATTAGTAATGCGTCTAATGCCGTGCAATTACTTAAATTCAAACCGGTTACATTCCTAGTACTGACATATTTTAATTTTGTATGATTGCTTAAATCTAAAAACCTAGCCGATACAGAAACACTTAGTTCCTCTAAATCGAGATTATTTTTTAAATTTAAGTCACCTACTGATGCCGATTGTTCTATTCCTCTAATTGTTAGGGTTTTTAAAGCTACATTTTTACTTAAGTTTGGTAAATCTGAGTAAGATAAATGAATATCAAGTTTTTCTAAAGCAACCATATTACTAAAATTTAAATTTTTGCTATTATATGCAATCAATTTTAAATCAATTAGACTCTCAAAATCTTGAAGACCTTTAAAATCATCTATACCTGTATTCCTTAGATTCAAATTGGTTATTGTATTGATATTTGCGGTTAGCACATAATCATCTAACACATCATCATAGCCTAAGTCAATTAAGGCTTGTTCAAAATTATTGTCGGGTACATAGGTTTTTTGAGCGTAAGACATAGCCATACATAATAGCATAGCTACTAATAGTAGTTTAGTTTTCATAGCATTTAATTGTTAGGGGTTGTTAGGGGTTGTTAATAATATTTAATAGAACAAATATACAAAAAATATAACTAGTTGTTTTTCAGCAAGTAATAGTACCAACGCTTCAGTACTAAAAAGTCTTTTTGTTAAAACAAGTTATTATAAAAGAATAGCTTACCCCTTTTTAATCACTTTAACGGTATTGTTTTTAGGGTGCACCAATTTCATTTCGTCAATTAGATGTTTAGCTCCAGCATATTTATCAATAATAAAAAGCACATACCGTAAATCGACCATAATATTTCTACATATTTCAGCATCATAATTATAATCACTCATAGTACCTTCCCAAACTCTATCAAAATTTAAACCTACTAAATTACCATGTGCATCTATGGCTGGACTACCAGAATTACCTCCAGTAGTATGATTGGTGCCTAAAAAACAAACTGGTAATTTACCATTGCTATCAGCATATTGTCCAAAATCACTTGTTTCATACAATTCAAGTAATTTTTTAGGCACATCAAATTCGTAATCGTCTGGTATATATTTTTCAATAACACCTTCTAAATATGAAATAGGTTTATAATATACAGCATCTCTTGGTTCATAACCTTTTACCTGTCCGTAAGTAACTCTTAACGTACCATTGGCATCAGGAAAATAATGCTGATTCGGCATTACTTTAATTATCGCCTTCATATAATTTTTTTGAATATCATTGATAATTGTTTTTCTAGCTTGATATTCAGGCTCTATCTGTGTATAAAACTCTAAGATATAGGGCTTAGCAAATTTATAAGCGGCATCATTATTTATTTTTTGAAGAACTTCTTCTGGAGTACCTTCTAACATTGCTAGGGCAGATTCTAAATTGGTAAAATTGGTAGTTCCATAAATTCGATCATTAGCATCATCAGTATATAAAGGCATAATTTCT
>JAMONB010000003.1 GCA_027066745.1 Flavobacteriaceae bacterium | reverse complement strand
TATAGTAAAACTCTGACTTATTCTTGAAATTAGCTAAATAATTTTGAAAAGAAGCTTTTACTTTCTTTTTGGTTATTTTGATTGTTGATAGAACCACTTTGTAAGGCATAGAAAACTTTTGCTAGTTTTGGAGCTGCATCAGTAGGTGATAGACCAGCAACTTCTTCTAAAACATCTTCAATAGCTTTTTTGTAATGATCTTCTAAATTGTAATCATAAATTAGCTTTAATAAGTTGAATTGTAGATAATAAGAGAGGTTAAAGCTACTTTCTTCTTTTTCATAACTTTGTACACGTTCTAAATTGTGTTTTAACCTGTCTGTGATAATTTGTGTAGAACTCCTCCAACGTAATGAAATAAATTGTTCACCATGATATACATTTTTCATAATTTCTTCACGCGGTTTTTCAGTTAATTTTTTCATGAAGTTTACACATTTATCCACTCTAAAATTAAAGTCAAGATCGGCATTAAATAAATTGCTGATGTATTCAATTAAATCAGACCTGAGTTTACCATGTACATAAGGCATATTAGATATTTTTAGCATAGAAATAGCTAAATTATCCCATTGAAAATCATCCCAACGTTTGTCTTTAAAAAATTGAGTGTAGTTTTTGTAATCTTCAAAAATAGTAGTTATTTGTTGCCAAACTTCTTCTTTTTCAGACGCTGTTAAAGGGGTGTATTTGGGTTCTTTATAAAAAGCAGCGTTATATTTTTCAATAAACATATCATCATAATCATCTGCGTAAACACAAACATTTCTTAGTATATCATAAACTTTATGTGGTTGAGAAAGTTCAATCGGCATTTCATATGTGAACCAAAGTTCATTACCTTCTAATTTTATTTGAGCCAAACTTAAAGGTGTGAAATTCACTTCAGAAACTTTACGTAATAAAGCAATTTTATTGGTTTGTTCAGTAATCTTTAAAAAAGGAGCTTTAACGCTAAATGTTTTGTCAGTGACCATTACATGAACTTCAGCAGAACCTTGCATTTGTGTAATTTCAAGGTCTTTAGAAGTGTCTTTACCTTCTAATAATTTAGGATTCATATAATTGAGTACTTCTATGATTGACTTTTTAAAATCTTTTTCGTCAAAGGCATCAATTGCAACGTTCCAATGATCTACTTTGTTGATTGGATCGTCAATACTAGCTATGGGTCTTTTATAACTTGGCAATACATTTTCCATATGTTGATATTTTATTTTGTGACTATTATTTTGATAATTTGTTTCTTAATTCACTACTAATAGAAATGTACTCAACAAACTCATTGCTGTCAAATTCAATTTCATTTTTGTCATTAGTTTTTGCTTTTTTATTATCTATAGTTATATAGTTTTTTCCTTTTTCAGAGGAATAGAGTGTGAAAATACTATGACTTTCATTTTCAGAAGTAGTGCTGTATTGCAGATTGATAAAACTATTTTGATTTGAATTTTCAAGATTAGCTACCATTTCTTTAGGATTTTTAATAAAATTAAAAGCAGGTAGGGTTTCTTCATTAAACCATTTATTGTCAGTCTCACAAAAAGGAATTTTAGCTCTAAATAAAGGTAGAAAAATTGAAATTACTAGAATAATTAAAAATTCAATTACCCAAATTATCATAAGAATTGTACCGCTTACAGCCCCACCTCTTATTCCCCAAGTTCCTGTTTTATTAATTTCTGAAATAAATTCTAATAAGACGCTCGGTTGAAGAGCCAGTCCGAAAACTTGTAAAAATTCAATACTACTTGTAGTGATGCCAATTCTAGAATTGCCATAACTTTCACCAGCATTGATAACTAAATCTACCCAGATAGCCCAAGAAAAATATAGAGCAATTAAACCTCCAAGAAACCCAAAGACCAGAGCTATTGTTGAATTTCTTACTTTTCCCAATTTAACTACCAAATGGCTTATTGCTAAACCAACTCCCAAACCAAAACCTACAGTAATAAAAATATTGATATAGAAAAAAGGAATATACCAAATAAGGTAAGTGTAAATTAGTGCTAAAATAGGAATTATAATAACAGAAGTTAAGATAAAGTATAAGAATGATGAAGGTGAAAACCTTCCTGATGGTTGATAATAGTTGGACATTTTACTTGTTTGTTTTATTGATTCGTTTATATGGTGTCTAAAATTGCTTTTTTCTTTTCAGCATATTCTGTTTCTGAAATGAGCTCCATATCAAATAGTTCTTTAAGTTTTTTGAGTTTATCCATCGGGCTTTCGGTTTGTTGTGATGTTTGTTGCTGTTGACTTGTTCCTTGGTTCATTAAATTGCTAGTTGCAGTACCAGTATTCATTCCCATTAAAATTCCAGCTCCGCCCGCTTGATTGTTTGCAGCATCTCTCATAGCTTGTAATTGCTGATGTTCAGTGTAGTTTATACCTGCTATTTTTGCTGCTAGAACTTCTGCTTGTACGTCTGATATTTTTGCAATTCTATCTAAAGTTTCTTTATCGAATTGAGAACCCTCAATTCTAAAATCTAAAATTTCAAAACCTAAATCGGTAAAAATTTGTTTGGTTTTTTCTTTAGCTTCTGTGGCAATGGTATTTAAATTGCTATCTATATCTACATATGAGAATTTTGCATTTGCTAAATAATCTGTAATGGGTTGTGTGACTCTTGAAATAAAAATTTCTTTTAAATCGGCATGGCAATAGGTTTCTTCTCCAGCAATTACATTTTCAAAAAACCATTGTGGTTTTGTGATACGGATACTATAATTACCAAACGCAGAGAGTAGAATCGGAAAAGTGTAAATTGGGTCAGTATAGGCAATAGGCACACGTGTGCCCCAACGCATATTTAAAATATCTGCTTTTCTATAAAACCAGATACCCATAACATGCTCGCTTCCATCACGTAAGGCGATAAATTTTTTAATGGTGGTTAAAAAAGGCTTGTTGTCTGATTTTAAATCGTACATCCCTTCTTCTTCAAATACACTTTCTACTTTACCTTCATAGGTTAAAATACAACCTTGTCCTGGTTGTAAAATTAATTTTGAAGCATTTTTTATTTCATCACCATGATCGGTGAATTTAAGAAATAATTCATCTTGTCTTGGGTCTTCCCATTGAATTACTGATCGAAATTGACTTGTTAAACTCATATATTTGGATGTTTAGAATCTAAAGATAGTATTTTTAACCACCATTAAAATAATTGATTGATAGCTGTAGACGATTAATTTATATTTGCGTATAGCTTACATAAAAACGCTTTAAAATTAGTTTTATTTTTTAGTATTCAAATTAGTATTGTTTTAAACTCCGAAAATCATAAACCAACTTGAGCCACCTAATGCCACTAACAATAGTAAGCCAAGTAAAATGTAAATGATTCCAAATACAACAGCTGATGTTCCAGTAATAGCATTACCAAATAATTCTTGAGATTCTCTAGCCGAAAGCCCTCTATATTTATATAAGGATATAGTTTTCTTTTTTACAATTCCTCTATAGCCATAATAAAAGAATACAGAGCAACCTATCAGAGTAATAAAGGGTATAAAGAATCTAAAAAATGGCGTTTCTTGATTGATTAAAGCTAAACTTTTTGATAATGCTATATATTTATCTATCATATTCCTTTTTATTTTATCTAGCAGATTAAGAATACGTCAAATTATGAAAATAGTATTCCTAAAAACAAATGTTATTATTTCCATTGCTTTAAAACACCCCAAAATTCTATTTGATGAATTTTTTTATTGTTACTATTGAATTGAATAACAAAAGAAGATATCATATCTTTTGAACTTTCTTTAATGACTTCGGTAGTGCTTTGATCTAATGGGAATTTTTCAACTTTAATTTTCGGATTGACTTTTAAATGAAGTTTCATCGTGCCTTTAATTTTTACAGGTATAAAATAGATTTGTTTTGTTGTTTTTGCAACCACATAATAATCTAAATATTTAAAATCTCCGGAAGTGGTTTTGGTTAAATGTTGCATTGCGACTAAATCAAATCTGCCTTTTGTTTCTGTTTCTTTATCTAAGCCACAATCTATAAAGGTAATTTCTTCTTCTTTTGGTATTATGGTTTTTGCAATTTGCTGTGCATCTTCATTATAAAAACTAAAATTTGCTGTTTCTATCTCTGAAAAATTTTGCTTTAATTTTTTCTGTCTACTTAAGGCTATTACTATAAATAATACAAAAACTAATGGTAATAAATAGGTCATGTTATGTTAATGCTTTTTAGAAATGAATGGTATTTATCATTTTTTTTTATTAAAAATAATCTTCATAAGGTTTTATTTTTCTGTTAAATAACAAGATGTCAATTTATGAATAGTATCTATTTTTTAAAAATATCACAATTTATTTTGAAACGCAACTCTAATTGATAAGTGCTAGGATTTAATTTGTATTCGTTTATTTTGAGCTGTTTAACCATTTTTAAAAAAATATAAGCAGGACTTTTTGATGTTTTTCTACCCATTCTTTTGGATAGTTTGTGTAAAATTTATAAGTTAAGAGAAGCTTTATTTTTTATTAAAACTATATTCAATTATTAAAATGGAGACTACTCCTAAAAAGTATGCTAACAGATCTTCTAAAGAAAAAGAGGTTCCGATAATGATACTTGCTAATTTAT
>JAMONB010000002.1 GCA_027066745.1 Flavobacteriaceae bacterium | reverse complement strand
CAAAGCGGGTGCAAAATTAATACCTTTTTTTATTATAACCAAATCTTTTTTGAAAAAAAATTTAACCATTACTTCTAGGTAATATGCTAATGAACTATCTGATTTTACTCAGCACCTACATCTCTTTGTAAGCGGCTGCAAAAATACAACCAAATACAAATACAAACCTAATAATATTTGCATTTTTTTTATATAATTTTTGATGTAAAATACAAATGCCTGATTACATGTATTTTCAGATTGATAGAAATAAAATTTTAACCTTTCATTAGCAATCCAATATTTTCAACTCTTCTCAAACCTACACCATATATATAATAAAAAAACTTACCGCTTGTGATTATGAATAATTATGATTTTTATTTTTGTAATATATTATAATTAAATTGTGATATGTATCTTTGCAGCCTTATAAAAATAAAATATGATCAAGATTACATTACCAGACGGAAGTATTAAAGAGTATCCGGTGAGCAGTACCGCAATGGATGTTGCAAAGGACATTAGTGAAGGGTTGGCAAGAAATGTTATTTCCGCCAAGTTTAATGAAGAAACTATTGAGACTACAACACCTTTAACAACAGACGGTTCATTGACTCTGTTTACATGGAATAATCCGGAAGGAAAGAAAGCATTCTGGCATTCATCTGCACATATACTCGCTCAGGCAATACAATTCTTTTATCCGGAAGCGAAATTAACGATTGGTCCGGCCATTGAAAATGGTTTTTATTATGATGTTGATTTTGGAGATAAAACTCTTACGGAAAACGATTTTAAGAAAATTGAAGATAAAATGCTTGAATTTGCAAGACAAAAATCTGCATTCAAAAAACGTTCTATTTCCAAGGCAGATGCCTTAGCAGCCTATAAATCTGAAAATAATGAATTTAAGGTAGAGCTTATAGAAAATCTTGAAGATGGTGAAATTACTTTTTGTGATCATAGTGACTTTACCGACTTATGTCGCGGAGGACATATTCCTAACACAGGAATTATTAAAGCTGTAAAAGTAATGAGTGTTGCCGGGGCTTACTGGCGTGGTGATGAAAAGAACAAACAGCTGACCCGGGTTTACGGAATTTCATTCCCTAAACAAAAGGATCTAAAAGAATATTTAGCACTTTTAGAAGAAGCTAAAAAAAGAGACCATAGAAAAATAGGTAAAGAACTGGAACTTTTTACTTTTTCAGCAAAAGTCGGACAGGGATTACCTTTGTGGTTACCAAAAGGTGCTGCTTTGAGAGAGCGTTTAGAGAATTTTCTGAAAAAAGCTCAGAAAAAAGCAGGATATCAAATGGTAATTACACCTCATATTGGTCAAAAAGATCTATATGTAACTTCCGGACATTATGCCAAATATGGTGAAGATAGTTTTCAACCAATTCATACTCCCAAGGAAAATGAAGAGTTTTTACTAAAACCTATGAATTGTCCGCATCACTGTGAAATTTACAATACAAAACCTTATTCGTATAAAGATCTGCCTGTAAGATTTGCTGAATTTGGTACTGTTTATCGTTATGAACAAAGTGGAGAATTACACGGATTAACTCGTGTTAGAGGCTTTACCCAGGATGATGCTCATATTTTTTGTACTCCTGAGCAGTTGAACGAGGAATTCAAAGCGGTAATTGACATTGTAATATACGTATTTAGTTCTTTAGGGTTTGAAGATTTTACTACACAGATATCTTTACGAGATCCTGAAGACAAAGAAAAATATATTGGAAGTGACGAAAATTGGGAAAAAGCAGAAAATGCGATTATCCAGGCAACTGAAGAAAAAGGCTTAAAAACAACCACAGTTTATGGTGAAGCTGCTTTTTATGGCCCTAAACTTGACTTTATGGTAAAGGATGTTTTGGGCAGAAGCTGGCAATTGGGTACTATTCAGGTAGATTATAATTTACCTGAACGTTTTGAATTGACTTATAAAGGTTCAGACAACCAACTACACCGACCTGTAATGATACACCGTGCTCCTTTTGGATCAATGGAACGTTTTATTGCTATCTTAATTGAGCATACAGGAGGTAATTTTCCGCTTTGGTTAACACCAGAACAGGCTATTTTATTACCAATCAGCGAGAAATACGAAATATATACCAAAAAAGTTTTAAATTTGCTAGAAAATTACGAAATTCGCGCCCTCGTTGACGACCGTAATGAAAAAATCGGCAGAAAGATAAGAGATGCTGAATTGAATAAGATTCCTTTCATGCTGATTATAGGTGAAAATGAAGAAAAAGAAGGAACGATTTCGGTAAGAAAACACAGTGAAGGAGATATGGGAACATTTACCGTTGAAGAGTTTTCAGAGATCATTCAAAAAGAAATAGACAAAACATTAAAACAATTTTAGTTTAACAATTCCGTAAGGATTAAATTTTACAGCTATAGCAATAAGAAGAAAAAGAGGCGTTAGAAAGCCTTGGAGAGTTATTAAAGAAGATCTTCACAAGATCAATCATAAGATTGATGTGCCTGAAGTACGTCTTGTAGGTGACAACGTCGAAGTTGGTGTTTATCCAATTAGAAAAGCCAGAGAAATAGCTGAAGAGTTAGGGTTGGATTTGGTGGAAATATCACCAAAAGCAAAACCTCCGGTTTGTAAAGTTATTGAGTATAAAAAATTCTTATACGAGCAAAAAAAGCGTGATAAAGCTTTAAAATCTAAAGCTACAAAAGTTATTGTAAAAGAAATTAGATTTGGTCCGAATACTGATGAGCATGATTATGAATTCAAAAAGAAACATGCCGTCAAATTCTTAGAAAGCGGAGCAAAACTAAAGGCATATGTGTTCTTTAAAGGAAGATCTATCATTTTTAAAGATCAGGGTCAGATTTTATTATTAAAACTGGCACAGGATTTGGAAGATTATGGAACCGTTGAGCAAATGCCAAGATTAGAAGGAAAAAGAATGACTATGTTTATTGCTTCCAAAAAGAAGAAATAAATATATTTAATAGTCATTAAACTAGAATAGTGTAAACAAATTAGATCCCGCTAAATGGCGGGATTAGTTCAACTTAAATTTTGAGTTCGTTTTAAAACTTCTCAAAATTAAGTTTCACATAATATTATAAGCAAGAGTAAAAGAGAAGAAGATGCCAAAAATGAAAACCAAATCCAGTGCAAAAAAACGTTTTAAACTAACGGGTACTGGTAAGATTAAAAGAAAGCATGCTTTTAAAAGTCACATTTTGACCAAAAAGAGCAAAAAGCGAAAATTGAAATTGACGCATGCCGGTTTGGTTCACAAAGCGGATGTTGCGAATATCAAACAACAATTAGCATTAAAGTAAACGAAAGTTTACAGGTAATTATTAACCCTGTGCTGGAGCTTAATAAAATGTTTCAAAATTAGAAACTGCCCACCACAAAAAATTAGAAAGAAATGCCAAGATCAGTAAACTCAGTAGCCAAAAGGGCTCGAAGAAAAAAGATTTTAAAACAAGCCAAAGGTTTCTTTGGTAGACGTAAAAACGTGTATACGGTTGCAAAAAATGCAGTTCAAAAAGCTATGTTATATGCTTACCGTGACAGAAAAAACAATAAAAGAAATTTCCGTGGTTTATGGATTCAGCGTATCAATGCTGGTGCCCGACTACACGGTTTATCTTATTCTCAATTTATGGGAAAATTAAAAGCTAACAATATTGACCTGAACCGTAAAGTTCTTGCCGATTTAGCCATGAATAATCCTGAAGCTTTTAAAGCAATAGTTGATAAAGTAAAATAAATTATAAATTTCTTGCTTATATAATAAAAATCCTGGGCGTTTGCTCAGGATTTTTTTTGTTTTTAACCTATTGAGCTTTAGAGTGATAAATCTTATCAACTAATATTGCTTTTCTATAACTTTAAGTTTATGATTCTTACGAAATTTCACGATTTATTTTACACTTAATCACCCATTTACCATTCTCTTTTTCTAATATATATAAATCTGTTGAACCAGCTAATTTGCTTCTCGCACCAGAGACCATAACAATTGACTTAGTATAACTTTCATTAAAAGCAATTGATGAAAATGAAATAAAATAATCAAACTTAATAAATTCCTTGGTATCTTTTGATAAAAGGTTTACTGAAAACGGAAGAATAGAGTCATTTTTGCTTGATATGATTTTGTTTAAATCAATTACAGAACTATCTTTCAATTTCATCAATTTATCCATAATTCCATAATACTCAATACATTTTTTACTACTATACTTGTAATGTCCTCCATCATAAGGAATTAATTTAGGATAAACAGCAACTATAAATTTTCTTTTTGCTCTTTCTTTTCTTATTGATTCAAAGAGTGAATCCTGATGTATAGAATCCTTTCTTGTTAAAAGTTCTCCTGAATAATTAGGACTATAAACCAATTCAATAGGTTTTGCCAACTCTTCAAGCAAAAATGATATTATTTGGTATTTATTCCCCTCAACCAAATTTGTTTTTTTACATGAAACTATCAATAGAATTATTGTTGCTAAAACTATTATTTTTTTAATCATTGTTACAATCTTTATTAAATTCAGTATTATCTATAACTTTTTTATTCCTATCAGAATATGCTGCTTTCTCCAATTCTTTCTTCACACCATTATCATAATAATAATCGTAGCCATATGCTCGTAAGCCATCCCAAGCAAAACCTAAGTAATCTTCTAAGGGATATTTATTACCA
>JAMONB010000001.1 GCA_027066745.1 Flavobacteriaceae bacterium | reverse complement strand
CATTGTAAAACATAACAATCAAAATATAACGAACATTTAAAAGCCCTTCTCTTTGGGATGGGATTAAACATAAATTATGAGTATTGAAGTCATCAGCATATTGGTTTTATTTGGTAGTTTTTTTATTCTATTATTACTAAAAGTACCTGTTGCTTATAGTATTGGTATTTCTACTACCATTAGTTTATTGTTGAATATTGATAGAATGCCAGGATTGACCACTATTGCTCAAAGAATGTTGACGGGTATTGACAGTTTTGCTTTGTTGGCAATTCCATTTTTTGTTCTTGCTGGTGAAGTGATGAAACAAGGAGGTATTGCAAATAGGCTTATTAATTTTGCAAAATCTTTGGTGGCAAGTCTTCCTGGAGGTTTAGCCTATGTAAATGTATTGGCAGCTATGTTATTTGGTGCTATTTCAGGGTCGGCAGTGGCAGCAGCTTCAGCAATAGGAAGTATAATGACAGACAGAATGGAAGAAGAAGGTTACCCAAGAACATTTAGTGCTTCAGTAAATATTACAGCCTCTACGACAGGTTTATTGATTCCGCCAAGTAATGTTTTAATTGTTTATGCATTGGCAAGTGGAGGAGCAGCTTCAGTTGCAGCTCTATTTATTGCAGGTTATTTACCAGGTATCTTGCTAGGCCTGGCAATCATTGGTTATGTGGCTTATGTCGCTGTGAAAAAGGATTTTGCCAAAGGAGAAAGAGCTCCAATTTCTGAAATATGGACACATTTTAGGAAAGCATTTTTTAGCTTATTATTATTGGTAATTGTAGTTGGAGGTATTGTTGCAGGAATATTTACAGCAACCGAAGCTTCGGTTATAGCCGTATTTTACGCCACTGTATTGGCATTGATTTATGGAGACATCAAGGTCAAAGATTTTTCACCTATTTTATTGACCAGTGCTAAAACTACAGCAGTGGTTATGTTTTTAATTTGTACTTCAATGGCAATGTCTTGGTTGTTTTCTTTTGAAAGTATCCCTGCTTTAATGAGTGATTTTTTATTGACAAAATTTAGCAATCCGATAGTTATCTTTTTAATTATCAATGTTATTTTATTGGTGGTAGGCACTTTTATGGATATGACACCTGCCATATTGATATTTACACCTATTTTTTTACCTGTAGTTACTGAATTAGGAATGCATCCTGTACATTTCGGAATTGTAATGGTCTTAAATTTAAGTATTGGTTTGTGTACACCACCTGTAGGTACCATTCTTTTTGTAGGTAGTGGTATTGCAGGTGTCTCGGTCAGTAAAGTTATAAAACCCTTACTTCCTTTCTTAGCCATTATGATTATTGTATTGCTATTGATTGTTTATATTCCTGAGATTTCTATGATTTTACCAAGGCTGTTTGGCTTGTAATGAATACTATTAATTATCTATTAGATTAAAATTTAAACACACGAGATGTCACATTATTTTATTTTTTGTAGGATTATTATTTTATAAATAAATCTATATTTTAGTAAGTTATAGAAACAAAAAAAACCGTTCCAATGATTTTTCAATATTGAAACAGTTTTCCAATAAAACACTATTATAATTTCCCTTCTATAGTGTTTCTTTTTAGCACAAAATCCTTTAATTACAATCTTTTTTTAACTCAAGTTTATCTTCACCTACTCTTAAATCCATTTCATCTTTTCCGTCATCTTCATTTTCAAATTTATGGAATCTCCAATTTTTGTTAAATTCAGATAAAGTCTCAACGTTTATATTTAATCTCAAACCACTATTTGTAGTAACTGTCCATGATCCAGAATAAGAACTTCCTTTTAAAACAATACTTAATGTCCCATTTGAATTAAAAGTAATAATTGAATTTTTATATGAATCTAATTCATTATCATTTATTTCAAGCTCGTCAACTTTCCAAGAGCAGGAAGACAATAGATCTTTAAATTCTTGTTCAGCAATATCTGTATTGTCATCATCGTCAAAATCATTATCATCATCTTCATCACAATCATCTTTAACATTATCAATGGTACTTTCCAATTCTTTTAGAGTATTGGTAGTTATTTCTGAGCCATCAGAAAGTAGTAATTGTAAAGGGAATTTAATATTAGCCACAAGACTATCCTCTAGTTGCTCCATAAAATCATGCATTTCTTTGTCGTTAGAAATACTTACATTATTTAATTCTTCAGTTGAAGTGTTATATACAGAAATAACTATTGGATATTCAAAATCGACACACTCTATATCATCATCAATACCACTATTACAATTGCTATCAATATAGCTATCTAATTCATTTTTAGAGCTTACAATCACCTCAGTATAGTCACTAAAAATAATGGTTATGGGGTAGTTAATTACCAAATTGTCAGTATCTGTATCACTTTCATCAAAAATACTTTCAATAATTTCATAATCAATTTCCGCTATTATTACAACCTTTCTTCCATTAGCAGAAACGGTAACAGGAAGCTTTATACTAAAACAACTTGCATTATCAATAATATTATCAATAGACCCATCTTTTAAAGATGTTTTAATCATTAAATCAACTATAGTTGTATTGGGCTTTAAGCCAGATTCTATTGACTCATCAATTACTTCAATAAATTCCTCTCTACAAGAAGAAAGAAGTATAATAGCCATAACAATTAATACTACTTTTAAAATTTTCATAAGAATATGTTTTTATATAATAACAATCAATTTATTAAAATTACTTAACTTTTTTTATTTTTTTTTGATTAAAGTGTTTTTTTTAAATATGTAAACATAATCACTTTTTAAATCTTCAGGAATTTTAATGTCAATAATAATGAGAGTATTATTCTTTTTAAAAGTTTTTAAAATATTTTTTATATGGTTTACTGTTTTTACATTTAAATCTTTGAAGGGTTGATTGATAATAAGCCAAGGCTTATTAGTTAAAAGGGCTCTACAATACATTAATATTCTTTTTTGACCGTTAGTAAGGGTGTTTCCTAAATCTCCTATAGTATCATTTAGTTTAAGCCAATTTTTTTCATCTTCAAATTGCTGTAGTTCTTTTAATAATTTAGTTGCTTCAAGTACTGCTTTCTTTTTTCTACTATATACAACAGCTTCATAAACAGTTTTCCCATATAGAGGGAAAGCGTCTGAAATTACTGAAATATTTTTTCTAATGGTTTTTTCTGATATTTCTTTATGATTATACTTCCCATAATTAATAATACCTGAAGTTGGTAGGTATATTTTAAGCAATAGGTTTATTAAGGTGTTTTTTCCTGAACCAGATTCTCCTATTATTAGTGTCATTTTTTTTGGAAAAAAAGTAATGTTCAGTTTATTAAAAACGACATTATTTAAAGAGGAATACCTAAAAGAAACTTCATTAAAATTTATTTCTTTAGTAGATAGATTTATCCCTTCAAAAGGAAGAGTGTTTTCAGACTCTAAAGAGAAGATTTGGAGTAATTTTTCAAATGAAATATTACCTAGCTTCCAAATAATACTTACTCGAAGTGTGCGTCTTAAAATAGGAAGGAAAGAAATGATTAATAAAATTAAGATTAATAGTACAGTTTCATTAAAAACATTACCCTTGTTGATTTTTATATAATATATATACCACATTAATAAGGCTAACATTATGTATGTTAATGCGGGAATGATAGCCTGTATTAAACTAATTGTAATTTGAAATTTTTTACCAGTTAGATATAGTTTATCTGACCACTTAACATATCTTTTTTCTTCTGGAGTGTACTTGTTAAATGCTTTTATAGATTGTATTGCCCGTAATCGAGTGTTTACAAAAGTTAACATATTTGACTTCTGATTTCTTCGGTTAACTGATATGGAATACAGAACATTATTTATAAAAAATAATATTACTATAGAAAAACTAATGGATATTGCTGCAATAGAGCCCAAATAAGCATCTATATATGTAATAGCAATTAATAGAAAGGCTATTAAGAATACATCTTGTGAAAACCGAAACAAACCTCTAGTAACATAGTTTTGAATACTTTTTAAATCGCCGCTGTAACGAAGTAAATATTTACCAATTCCTTTTTGATCGTAGATAGCGGTACTTCTTTGAAGTTGGTGTTCAAAAAGCTGCTCTCTGAGGTTTTTGGCAAACCTCTCTCCAATAATTGCAATAACATACTTGTTACTATATTCAAAAATAAAACGAATAAAAATGAGTACAAGAAAGAATAATAAAAAAGTTGTAAAGCTTTCTGTATTGATAAAAGGCAGTGACTCTAATAACTTCAGCCTCTGTGAAGAAAAGCCAAAGTTAAATTCATAAAAACGCCCAAGGCTGATAGGCACTAAAAGCGTTAGTATATTATAGCACAAGCCACTTAAAAAAGCAACTATTACAATTAACGGATTACCTGTTATAAAACTATATATTAATTGCCATTTTGTTTTCAAACTTTGAGTAATTTAGTTTTTTCTCTAAAATATTTATTATTTCTTCAGACATCAAATTTTCACCAGTTAACACTGTATAATTAGATTTTTGACTCACTTCGTTTACCAATAACGGACTCGTAGTAAACAAACCTGTTACACAAACAACATTACATCCTAAATTTGTAAGTAAATCTGCTCCATAAATAGCACTCATACTATCTGCTGAGGAAAATAAAGCTCCTGACACTTTACTCATAAATTTTTTATTGTGAATTAAGGCATATGTCTCTCTTTGTAAAAGCCCATCAGCAA